>CAYFFZ010000121.1:0-1560 GCA_964342655.1 uncultured Nitrososphaerales archaeon | reverse complement strand
GTATGGCCGCTGCCTGCAAAACTGGCACTTTAGCTGTTAACGCGAACTGATAGAATGGTCCTAGCCATGAAAGGTTTGAATCTTCTGCAGCAAGCTTTATTCCGCTATAAGTTCCTGGTATGTATCCCATTGACTCTATTCCTTTTTCATATTCTGTATCAGACATGGCAAAGGCTATAAATTCAGCTGCAAGCTTTGGATTCGGACCGTACGGATTGATGCCTAAGAATGTTGGCGCTTCGCCTGTCATGCCTCCTGGCAGAAGCGCTATTCCAAGGTTGCCAGCTATCTTGGAACTGCTGGCTTCATAGTCTGGTATAAAGCTTGTCCACATTATGAACATTGCATACTCCCCAGTTTCAGGGAAATGCTCCTGCTGGTCATATCCTATAGGCTGCACAGAAAGTGGTGGTTCGAACTGTATAAGCTTATCCCAAATCATCAGAGCGTCAACTCCTGCTGTGTTGTTGAACGAAGTTGTCCACCTTCCATTTAGATTCATCAACAAAGTATAGTACCCTGGAGGTTCAGGAACAAAACCTGGTATGTTATCCTTCAGCCCATAATATTCAAGCAAGGGCATTATCATGTCTATATCAGCGTGATGAGAGCTGTCAGGCATTAGAAGAGCGTACTGGGTTACATGTGTTTGGTTAAGGAAGCTAGCTATGTCATAAAGCTGTGTCCATGAAGTAAGGTTAGTTGGGTTGAACGCAAAGCCGTACTCCTTTTCAAATTCGGATGCCAATGTCGCATTCTCAAATATGCTCTTCTGGTATCCAAGAACGTAACCAAATACGCTGTGAATTGGAACACCAATAACGCTAATTATGGTACCGTTTGGAGCATAGTAAAATCCGCCCTGTTGTTGTTCTGAATATATCATGTTTGATAAGTTTATTACGCTACTATACTGTTGCAAATTTGCAAGGTATGGCGCCAAGTCAGGGGCTTGTGAAGGATAAAACATAATTATCGCGGGCTGAGACGCTTTATCCTTTAATGCAGTGAGCGCTGTTGTTACCATGTCGGAAAAGCCCACACCTTCTATGTTTATAGTAACGTACGGATGTGAGGCTTCAAAGTCTTTAGCCACCATGGTAAGGTACTGCTGTGTCTCGCTACCGCTGTCAACCATGATTGTCATGGTAACTGGCTTGGGGAGCGTTGAAAGGTAATAGTAATATCCCCCCACACCAGCAATTATTATCACGATCACGACAATTATTGCAATGGTTACTTTTCCTACAGATTTCTCTTTCCCTTTCATCGCTTATATTTTAATACAAAGTTATATATAAACTTAATATTTTAAAATTTGATATATTTAAAAACTCGCCTATATAACAAAATATAGAGCCGCTTTAACTTTATGCCTTCTCTCTAAAAGTGTTTTTGACAAAAATAACTGTTAAAGAGATTTTTTTAATCCCCAGCTGGCGGACCCCATCGGTTCTATTTCAATAAAAGGCGCTTCTCCTTCCTTCCATGGATTTGCCCTAACCCAGGAGAACTTTTTATAAAACAGCTCATAGATTTTTTTGTATTCTTGCCCTTTTT
>CAYFFZ010000120.1:0-1575 GCA_964342655.1 uncultured Nitrososphaerales archaeon | reverse complement strand
CATAATCATCAATAATCACGTTAATCTCATACAGTTTAGTAAACAAATTAGTAACGAAAAATAAAAATAGATCTTATTACATGTATAGGTAAATGCTGTACCTGGTTGCGCCAGCAAACTTTTACACTGGTGGACCTACAGCTATCTTTCAGATGTGCCATTTTATGAGAAAACAGTTTGGGTACCCTGCCATAATAGCTTTTACAGGTGCTAAGGAAGGAATAGATCCCGTTCATCCAAATTATAAAAAATATGATTGCCCATGGGTATTATTGGCTCATGTTAAGGATAGTAAAGAAAATGTTATTATAATACCAGAAACTATGACAAATTTATTATATAATTTTACAAAATCCAAAAAAGTTGTTTATTGGCTGTCTGTTGACAACTTTTTACTATCTAGATTCTTTTATCAAAAAAGAATATTAAGTCGTGTGTATAATTTATTCAATTTCATTGAATATTGTCTTGGTTCGCTGGAATATTGCTTTAAAATTGGATTACATTGGCCTAAAAGTTTTGGAAATGATATACGCCGTTATACATCATGCAAGGAGGCATATAATTTTTTTAAAAATAGTGGATTATTTTTCAAGAATATTGATATGCATATAGTACAATCTGTGTATGCAATGAACTTCTTACTTAACGCCGGCGTTGATAAAGATAAAGTTTTCATACTGAGAGAGCCGTTAGAGGATCACTTCTTTAATGCACAATTAGACCTTAAAACTAAGAAAAATATTATCACTTTTAATGCTAGAAAATCGTTTGCTATAACATATAAAATTATTTCTAAAATAAGAGAATACGATAAGAAAATAAAAATCGTTCCTCTGGAAAATGTAGGAAGAGAAAAAATGCTATACTTCCTTACTCTTTCTAAGGTATACGTTGATATAGGCTTCCATCCCGGTAGGGACAGACCAATTCGTGAGGCAGGTGTTCTGGGTAATATAGTGATAGTAAACAGAAGTGGTGGTTGTTACTACTTTGATGACTGTCCTATCCCCGATAAATATGCAATTTTTTGCCATGATATAACATGTAGGGATATAAACCCTATAAGAATAGCGCAACTTATTATTGATTATATAAATAATTATGATATTTATATAAATGATTTTAAACAATTTATTGAATTAATAAGAGAAGAACCTGAAATATATAAGAGGGATCTTGAGGTTATCGTGCAACAACTAACTAATATGACGTGAAAAAGTGTTTATAGGCAAGCATTATGAGAGCAGTTATTTTAGGTTGTGGTTGGGCTGGGGCTTTAGCAGCTTGGCGTTTAAAACATTTATATGAAATAGCCGACGTGGTTTGTGTTGATAGGGATTTTAGTGGGGGATTATTAAGGAGTGAGATAATTAATGGTTATCTTTTTGATGTAGGTGGTTCACACGTTGTTTTTAGTCGGGATAGGACTGTTATTGAGAGTATTTTGTCTATGGGTGGGCGATGGAGCTCTAAGGAGAGAAGGGCCTTTGTTCTCTTTAATGGGTTTTATGTACCATATCCCTTTGAGAATGGCATCTTTGTTTTACCACCTGAGCAGAGGGCTAGGTATGG
>CAYFFZ010000119.1:0-1588 GCA_964342655.1 uncultured Nitrososphaerales archaeon | reverse complement strand
ACATTACCATTATTAATAAAAATAAAATCCATGAAAATAAAACTTCACTATAATAAAAGTTTTGTTCTTTGTAATAAATAAGAGTAATATATGTTTTAGGTGGAACATAAAAAGTCTCTAGACCAAATAATCCAGCTTCTCCCTCTTCAACAGATCCATTGCTTAATTTTGCAACCCAGTTTTTGTTGTATGATGTATCAAGCTGAATATAACCAGATTCGTATTTACTGCCGTTTATAATTTCAAAATAATTCGGAGATATTTGTTTTATAGCAACTGGAATAACTTTTTGAGTAAATAAATTCGAGCCGTTTATTGGAACTAATGTCACATTGCTATAGGTTGTAAGTATCGGTTTATTACCTATTGGTGGCTCGTAATTTAAACCGAAAGTTGCAGATATTGGGCTTGTCGAATTTGGGGCCTGAAAAATAAAAGAAAGGTACCCGTTGAAATTTCCGTTAAAATATCCACCTATATATGCGCCAGGTTTTCCTGAAAACCCAGTTCCTCTATTCCACCAAATACCTACGAAGTTCCGATTCATACCATTGGGTGGAAAACCATTATAACCAGGATTTGTTCTTATATACAAGGATATTTCATACCACTGGTTTGGCTGTAGAAATACACGTTGCCAGACCATAGCACCTTTTGAGCCCGGAAAAAGTATTACAGTACCGTTTGAGAAATATGTTGCATTTCCTCCCATAGCAATAAATGACCAATCTGACATGTTTTTAAGATTTGGATTGTGTATTAAATTCGGGCCTATAGGGGTCGTATTATGGAAAATTAACAAATATGGATCTTGGGTAGTTGGATATGTAGACGTTAAATTTATTGCAGTAATTAGTTTATTATACGTAGAATTGTCTATAAAAATTATATATGATACGTATTCTTTATTTTTAAACACAATAAAATTAGATCCGCTATAAACCTTTAAAAGTTGGGGCCAAGATCCGAGTATTTTTGCGTATGAGCTAGGTGTCCCTTGTGGAAAATAGCCACTCCCCCAATAGCCAATCGAAGCTGGTTGATAAGCCTCTGGCCAACTTCCGCCGCTTTCATTAATAATTATAATATATTTTATCCCCATCAAGGACATCCTTTCTATTGTACTCTCAGAATTGTTTTCAGTAATTCCTTGAAGAACTTGATAAAGCTGGGGGATAGCGCCTAAAAAGCCAGGTATATTAGCTTGCCCTATATAAAATGGATTAAAATTATTCCATTCAGGATTTTGGGGCACAATCAAAACATGTGGTGAGAGGAAATAACTCACGTTATGCGAAAGCAAAAATTTTATTATTTCGAAATAGTAAGGTGGTATCTGGTTATAATGCTCGAAATAAAGTTTTCCTTGCACAAAATTAATTCCATTATCATAATTTTGAGTCTGAATATGAATAAGAAAGGCAGATGATAGAATTATAAAAAACATTATAAAAAATATAGGCTTCATAAAATTTTGTCTTTTTTTAATATTTGTGTTATTTCTTTTATTTTTATCAATATTGGCCTTTGATACTTTACTTTCATTTAAAAATATTACTAATGCAAGTAGTGTAAAGCTGTAAAACCA
>CAYFFZ010000118.1:0-1600 GCA_964342655.1 uncultured Nitrososphaerales archaeon | reverse complement strand
GAAAATCAAGCCCGGTATAAAGTAGAAATGGGACAACTATAATGACGCCGCTCCCCCCTGTGATGCCCGTGACGGCCCCAACAATTAGCCCTATAAGAGCCATAATGAGATAGAAGATCGGGCTCATCTAAACACTTAGGTATCTTTTTTGATAAGCGTTGTTTTTGCCTTCTTTGCAGAACCATCTCCATGTTCCATCATACCAGTTTTAAAGTTAGAGATAAAAATAATAATAAAGATCAAAATAGTTCAAAGACTTCAGGAATAGTACTTCAGGTCAACGTACGGGAACTTTTTTGCAAATATTCTCACAAGCGTAGAGTTCATGTCCTTTTCTGATCCTTCTTCCAGCTCTTTTATGTTCCTTATAACATCTTCAAAGCTGTTGCCAGAAATTCCTTCTTTGCTGCTAACGGCTATCCCTTTTGCCGCCAGTTTTGCTGACCTGAAAGCTGTCTCAACGCCCGCCGAAACTTTCAATGAGCAGGAAGGCTTTGCTCCATCGCAAAACACTCCACCTAGAGCTACAACGTGATTTATTGCCGCTATTTCTGCAACTTTTTTATCGAAGCCGGACATAAGGCTCGCCAAACCGGCAGCAAGCCCAGCCCCACCCTTTATGCCAATGCTGCAAAGAGGCGAAATGTAACCCAAATACATCGTTGCATAAATGGTGGTCAACCAACTTATGAGAATTGCTTTCAGAGCTTCTTCTTCATTAAATCCTTTCTCTCTGGCATAGATATAAATAGGCAGTGTTGCCGTTATACCCTGGTTTCCAGATCCAGCTATCGCCATGGCTGGGAAGGGGGAACCCGACATCCTAGCTTCTACCGCTGCAGAAGAAACCTTCACTGCCTTTTCCACGGCATTGCCTTCATTTAGGTAAGCTGAGTAACCTCTATATTTTTTGTTTGAACAATCTTCAGACAGCTTTTCATCAAGTTCAATAGCCTTTTTGACAAGGGATCTTATTTCACGATCTTCCGTAAGATTATCGGAACAGGAGATGACGTCCTTATATGATAAAACTGATCCTGAATTTGAAAGCAACTTTTCCAGACTGTATCCGTTGGCGCTTTCTACCATTTTCAAAGCGTCTTTCAAAGATTCGAAGGCTTTCCCCGAGTAGACCACTGCATCATGCTTGCCTGAGATTATTGATGAGCTATCGTTTACCTTTGAATATATGAATATACGGTCAAGCTTGAGCGGAAAAACCTTCAAAGTGAAAAGATCTTTATCGATTTCTGATGAGGCTGAAAGGGTCTCAAGAGATCTGGGTTCAGCAGCGAGCGCCCTAGCTACTGCATCCATTATTCCTGATCTTCCGCCAGGGACGCCTGCGGCAACCGCGTTTTTGAATGTGCCGTGGTCAACGTATATTTCTACATTGAAGGGAGACGCGCTGTTTACTTTTGATAATGCTGTTGCATAAGCTATTGATGCCACTTCTGTGCAGCCAGCAGATGGTATGGCCTCGCTCAAAACGGCATCTTTTAACGTAAGAGGACAGCCCATAGTTGCCACGCGCACACAAAATGTTATTAATCTTTCTGAAGATCTAGCTCGTTCTCTTATCTGGAAATTATTACATGCC
>CAYFFZ010000117.1:0-1737 GCA_964342655.1 uncultured Nitrososphaerales archaeon | reverse complement strand
GTCTAAGGAATAACATATTAAATTATTAGGCTTATGGCTCATCGAATGAAACAGGCCAAAAAGACTATTAAGAAGATAATATATACCTTATTAGCGTATACGTTTGGAAACATGTATAAAAGGCTTTCTAAAAATAAGAGACCTAAAATGGGCATATTCTATAGAAGTTAAGAAGATAGGAAGCAAATATTAGTTTATAGATCTATAAATGATTGGAAAAGGGAAAAGATTATATAGGTTATCTATCCACTAGCAAAAAGGGTAGTTATTCATTTGATCAATTTACATTGAGGTACCTAGTTATCCATTCGAGGACTAGCTTCACTAAAATCAAATAGCTTGTTAAAGAAGAATTCACATCTAACTAGACGAGGGTACATGCCTCAAATGGTAACATGTGGGTACCTCTTTGAACTGTAAAGTTTTTATTTTCAAAACTGAGTATATTATTTTGTTCATCTTTGCTATTGCAGCTGTTATTATCTTTTGGTTCTCTTTTCAGCTTAGCTATTTTATCCTCAAGATTGTTGCTTATATTTGCCGAGGGAACTTAGTTGGGCATCCACCTCAGGTATTTGCTTCCCTTCTTTATAATGGATCCACACTGAGCTTTGTGTGCGAATAATGGTGTGAAAGGAGCAAGGTCAACATGAGAGAGTAAATAGTTTAAATCGTGAACCTGATTATGTCCTCTATTTCGCTTGCTATTAAAAAGGCGGAGCAATAGTTAATTCCATGGATTGTAACCAAAAGCCTGCTCTACTTCTTTCCTTTCTTTTTAAAGCTCGTAAATTTGCCTAAGATCATAGACTACATTTGATTATAGCGAAATCTTTCCGAACCTTATCCTCTTATTTCAAGGTTTTTCTCCCCCCTTCTCCCGATTTCAACCATCGATATGAGGACGCGTTAGAGCGCTTTTTAGTTGCATTTAAAATGAAAACTAAGGTATTTTATTACAACACAAGCGCAAAAACTGCGATAAAAGTCCTTAATTTAATGCTCAAGTTGTTCTAACGTTCTATAACTGGTTCAGATTCTATAAAGGAATAAACGGAATATTTAATTATAAGGTTAGTTTATTTAATCGGCATTTGCTAAGTTTCCAATATATTTTTAATGATGCTGAAAATTCAAAGAAAGTTAAGATCCATATCGTTAATGCTCGGCCTGCATTTATAAGATCTGGCATATAACGTAAACTATCAAACAAAGCATGAGTAGCTAACCGTTTATTTCTATTTTTTATATGCAATTGATATTGTAATTCATTCCAAGCGTAAAGAAATTCATAATACCTTTGCAAGTATCTTGATAATATATTTTTTCCGTATTCTTTTAAATATCGTATGAATAATGCATAATCATGCATATATGCTTTAAATATATTAGGCTCAGTTGTAAATGGATGAATTCTATATTTAGTCAAAGGCTCATTATCGATTAATATATAACCTCCATCTAAAAGTGATGCTATTAATAGTGGAGAATCGCCAGATAATTTAGTTTCCTGTAATAATGACAAATGCTTCATTATAGTATCTTTTTTTATTGACATAGAACTTGCATTAAAGCTAGCAATAGGTATTATCTTTTTGTAAACTTTAAAATCTTTAGATTTAATATCTGATAAATTTATTAAAAGTTGTTTAAAGATTTTTTTATGAAGTTTTCCTTTAATTTGTTTACCATTGTTATCAACGTAAGTTTGTTCATTCCAATAAAATACTAGATTTT
>CAYFFZ010000116.1:0-1762 GCA_964342655.1 uncultured Nitrososphaerales archaeon | reverse complement strand
AACCAAATAAATAATAAAAGGTAAAGCTAATATTAGGGCCGCGTGCCTGTAGCTCCAGTTAGACATGCTTTATTTTGAAAGATACTGATTTATATACGTTGCCCACTGTGAAGCTGCGGTGTTCAGAGCCGTATATGGGTCGTTCGTTACTCCTGTTATATAATTGAAGATCTGATGGTTTAAAACGGGCATAAGCTCAGAAGATGTTATAGGCAGCGCGGGTGGATTTGCATAGGCTACTTGGGCTGCTTTAATGTAGAAAGACCACTCTGTTGAATATGTGCTATTACTAGCTATCATTCTGATAGCGCCTAGTTCATCTGGCGGAAATCCGCCCCTATAGTAAAGGCTTACGGCTTCTTTGTCTGATGTTATAAACTCTAAGAACTGGAAAGCTAGATCTTTGTGGGCTGAGTACTTAGCAATACCGAGGAATGAACCGCCTGCCTCAGCATAACCACCTGGAAGAAGCGCCATCGCAACCTTTCCTGCTACAGCCGGATACTTTGATGGATTGTTGAAAGAATCATAAAATCCTGACCAACCTATCTCCATGCCTGCCTGACCAGATCCGAAGAGCGATTGCAGGTGGCTGTAGTCCACGATTAAAACGTTGGGCGGTGGTTCGTACTGAACCAATTGTTTTAATGTTACTAATGCAGCAACTCCTGCTGAATTGTTGAAAGACGGCTTTAGTTGTGGAGTGAAAAGAATGTTAAATGGAGGTATACCTCCTTTTGTACCTCCGTTTAGCGTAGTATTTTGCATGTACCACCAGTAAAATATAGCAGGATATGTGTCTATAAGTCCATGGCTTGGGTTATCGTCCACAATTATCCCGTATTGAGCTGCTTTATGCTGCTGAATAAACTGTGCCGCCCAGATTACTTCTGTCCAATTAGTCCAGTCGTTGGGATTAAAAGGCACCTTATATTGGGCTTGAAATTCTTGCGCAAGCGTTGCATTTCCAAATATATCGGTTCTGTAAAACAGAATTAATACACTTAAATCTAGAGGTAACCCTATAATTTCAGTTTGTTTTGTAGTAAGATTATAGTATTCCCCTCCAAAAGACAAAAACGCTGCAGGAATATCCGAGATGTTATAATTGTATTTAGATATGTAAGGTCCTAATGGAGTAACATACGGTGCTATAGCGCCAGACATAGTAGGACTCCATGTAAATATGTCGTAAGAAGACGCATTTCCTTGAGATTCTGCTACTATCTCTTTCTCTAACACATTTGCAAACGTTGTTTCTATAAAGTTAAAATGTACGTTTGGATGGAGTGCTTCAAAATCTTTTGCCGCCATTTCTACGGTTTTATCGTTCCAACCTGATACAACAACTACATTAAGTGTGACAGGTTTAGGTGTTACTAGAGAAAGGTAGTATGAATAACCTGCTATCGCTGCAATGATGATGACAATTATCAATATTGCAACCAAGTATTTGCTTATAGCTTTTTTAGTTCTCATTTTAAAAAATATTAAATAAAGCGCAAATATAAACTTTCTGACCTTTAGTTCACCTTAAATGGATTCGTAAACATTCAAATTAAATCACTGAGCCTTTAGTTTTATCAACTCATTCGTTATCAATAAAACAATTATTTTAAAATGCATTCTACTGATAAAATTAATGCTAATAGCGATATAATAAAATTTTAAAACAAAGATGATTATCATTAAATAGCATGGTTACTTTTGATTAATCGTGGAAGTTGTTGAAATTATTTTATTTTACCTTAGTATGATGCTC
>CAYFFZ010000115.1:0-1803 GCA_964342655.1 uncultured Nitrososphaerales archaeon | reverse complement strand
CGCTTAAAGGATTACCGATTTCGTCAATAACATAAATTTTAAAATTTGTTGTTCCGATGTCTATAATTAAAGCATTCATGCTAATAGATTAAATTTAATATTTTTAAGCGATTGTTTAACCATAAACAAAAAATTGGAAAAATAACAATCTTATTAGCGCAGTCGTGAAACATTCTAACTTTTAATCAGAAATTTATTTTTCAAAAATTATGCGGAAGTTATATATTTCCAGAATATTATTTTGCAGAACAATATGCGAAGTTTAACGGAAAAACCCTACTTTAGCGCTCAAGCTAATGACATAATTATTAACATCGGAAATACTCCTACTTTAAAGCTTGAAATAGATGGGATAGAGTTCTATGCCAAAGCTGAATGGTTCAATTACTTTAAATTTAATAATAAAGTTAGACATGGATCAATAAAAATGAGAGCGGCTTATTTCATGATTGAATCATACATTAAAAATAATGTTTTAGATGGAAAAATAATAATAGAGCCTACAAGTGGGAATACAGGAATAGCTTTAGCCGCTTTAGCTAAATTATATAATTTTAAGTTTTTACCGATCGTTTCTTTTAAAGTCACAGATGAAGTAAAAGATCTATTGAAAACTTTAGGATTTCCTCCTATTGAAGTTGATGATAACCTATGCCCGAGAGTAAGTAACACGGACACGGACCAAGCTATAGCTTTAGCCAAAAGTTACGCTACTAGTCCTCTAACAAAGAATAAATATGTTTGGCTAAATCAATATGAAAATGAATCTAATCCAGAAGCTCACGAAAAAACTACGGCAAAAGAAATAGCCATCTTCGGTAATGAGTTAAACGCTGTTGTGACGGGGATAGGCACTGGTGGTTCGTACGTTGGCCTTAAAAGAGGGTTATCAAATTCTAATATTTCAGTAATCGGGGTGCAACCTCAAAGAAATCATAGAATTCAAGGGTTAAGGAATCTATCTGAATCTGCACTGGTACCTAAAATATTAGAAAGTGAAGTATCCTCTAAAAATGATTTCCCAATAGTAAAAGATGAAGATGCATTCAAACTTATAGAAAAGATATTTACAAAATATGATATATTGCTTGGACCATCCTCTGGCGTAACTGCGTGGTATGCTTTACAACTAGCTAAACAAGGAAAAAGAGTCATGGCTATCTTTGCGGATACGGGTCAGAACTATATAAGTTTGTTAGAGAGCATGGGTTTCGATTTAAGGAAATATAATTTTGACAAGTTGTATGAAAAGGAAAATTTACCTTTAGCTTAATAATTCTGTGTATATTTTATTTCTGTTTTTCAACGATAAATTCGATGTATCCTTCCTTTTCATTAACTGAAACTAATTTATGTCCATTTCTTTCAACCCAATTAGGAATATCTATCTTACTTCCGCTATCTGAAGAATACACTATAACAATGTCTCCAACGTTTGCCTGCTTTATGGCTTTTATAAGCTCCATTAGGGGTATGGGACAAAATACTCCGCGAGCATCAACGATTACTTTTTTCTTATTTTCATTCATATTAATCACCTCTAAATAAATAATGTAATATCAGAACCCTCTGCTTCTTGTAAAAATTCCCCTACACCTACTACATCATCCACAAGGTCTGTTAAGTCGTTTCTTTTTAGGCTGAAAGCATCATATGTAAGAGAGCATGCGTAAATCTTTATGTCTCCAGCTTCTTTCGCCTTTTTGAGCAATTCAAGACCATTCGGCAGACCTTTTTCTTCAGCAATTTTAAAAAAGTTGTCTTCGAGTTCCTTAAAGTCTGAATCTATCTTTTGCGTTAAAC
>CAYFFZ010000114.1:0-1817 GCA_964342655.1 uncultured Nitrososphaerales archaeon | reverse complement strand
TAAAAAGAACGGTTCACAAATGGTATGAACGAGCCAAAGGAATATAGAATCAAAGATAAAGCTAGAGCAGGTCTCCTTCCTACTTTATCTGATGCGCTTGAAATAGATAGAGATCCGACAAGCATGCCCAAAAACTCCAATGAGAACATGTACTCCTCTGCGATAACGCCACTTTTATAATAAAGGGGGAGCACTATAGCGGGTATGATTAGCAGAGAGCCTGCAGCAAGCTGAGTATAGAAAAGGTAAAGTTCCTTTAACCAATCTGTCTTCCTTATGTCAGTTTTAAAGTGCTGAAGCTCCTCTGCCCCCTCCATGCCCGATTATTGATTTTCGAATTTTAATATTTAGCTAAAAAATCGCTTATATTTTTAAAATATTTTTAAAATAAAAAAGGTATATTTAAAAATTTATACAAAAATAAAGTAAAAACGTGGCGTTCTCAAGGAATATAAAAAATTCAATTGTAATTAATTCTTAAAGTGTAAGTCTTTCTAATCAAGTAAACGAGAGTAGCAGCAATAAGCGATCTTCTATGATTGCAAATGTTTTATTGTTGATTTATTAATCTTGGGGCAAACATTCTTTTTTAGTTTAAAATAGGACCTAAAAATTGTTGACAGGCATCGCAGCTTATTGCTTTAGGAAGTTTGGGGATCTTGTAGCTATCTTTGGCACAGTAGCTGATTATTTTTAGAATAATTTATAACAAGAAACTTTGCAAATATAAAAGCAAAGATGCCGCTTTGGTTGTTTTAAAAGTTTTTGGCGTAGGTTAACAGAGAAATTTTAGCTGCATTTGCCGTTTTGCTGACAAAATTTCAGGATAAAATTTTACTTAAAAAATGAATAGATAATGCTAAATAACGCGGTTTCTAAAAACTTTACGGTTTATCTTAGCTTTTTAACGATGTTTGTCAGTTTTTACTCTTTTTGAATCAACCGCATTTTGCGTTATACCGCCAAATTTAAAATAGGTTCCTACAATAGCGCCATCAGCTATTTTCATAAGTCTTTCCGCATTATCGGCATTTAACCCGCTTCCTATTAGGACAGGCCTTTCTGGTGCGACCTTTTTTACGCATTATACAAGATCAAGTGGGGTTTCCTGGTCAGTTATTCTTCTTGTGACTATTAAAGCATCAGCCATGTAAAAATCGCTCCATATTGCATGTGTTTCGGGATCTATCCCTGGGAATGTAACCGCATGTTTTTTTATAAACATTAGCAAAAATCTTTATGTCATCGGCAAATAGCCACTTTCTTATCCTCATTATTTCTGTTGCGTTGCCGTGATCCAAGGGACCTGTATCACAGAGATAGGATCCTGTCAAAAGGCAGTCTCTTATAAATTTTGCGCCTGCAGCCTTAGCTATGCCAAGAGCTACCCTGCCCCCATTATGTATAACTGTTACACCAACAGGAACATCAAACGATTTTACTATTTCTCGGGCTGCGACAGCATGGGCTGTCATTTCCTCAGGCGGAACTTAGCCACGTAAAATGGCAGGTCCCACATGTTTTCAACTATAAGACCGTCAACTCCATTTTCAACAAGCGCTTTAGCGTCCCTTTTAGCCTTTTCTATTACTAGGTCCATGCTTCAGCCGTTATAAGCGGGGATCCCGGCAAAGGTATCAGATGCACCATCCCAATTATTGGCTTATCAACCTTGAAAAGTTCTTTTAAGTCTTTCAGCCTTTTTGAGTAAAAATCTTTCGCCCAATCTTCCATAAAATCATTGTCGCGCATTATTTTTCATAACTTCTTTATGGGATACAGTATTTAAGGATTCCCGGGCACATTGCAAGGTTAAG
>CAYFFZ010000113.1:0-1822 GCA_964342655.1 uncultured Nitrososphaerales archaeon | reverse complement strand
GCTCGTCGTCACTAAGGCGAGCGAGCGAATAAGAAAGCTTTTGAGGCCTGACGTAACCGTCGTTATCTACGATTATGATTGGAGGCTGCTCTGGTAATATGTAAGCTTCCCAAAGCGAATACTCCTGCCTTATCTCTTCTAGGCTATCAGAAGCTTGGATGATTGGCTTGGCGTATAAGCGCTTTACGAATTTGAAATCAATTCTCTTTCTTAATAGACCGTCGATCATCCTTCGCTCACCTCACTCCATTGCGACCTCATTTCTCTACAATACGCTATCGCGGGGCACGTAGAGCAATCGTTAGGCCAGATAGGCGCTAGTTCGCCAAGGCAGGAAGGCAGGCTGTCCAGCGAAGGTTTTTGAACGACGTTTTTTGCATATAGAGAATAGGCCTGAGTTTCAGGCCTAAGGGGCCTCTTGGGGCGGGCCCCTGCTTTTATTTCTTTTTTATTCAACTGTTTGCTGGTCATTTTGACTATCACTATATAGATATACAAAATCGTTTTGATCACTAACAGTTGATTGAAAAAATTTCTGCAGTTCTTCGCTTGTTATTATTTTATCCCTGATGAGTTTTTCTAGAATTGCACTTTCTATAAAGCGATTAATGGGCATCTGAATCTTTGTATATCTTAAACGCCTTACTAGATCGTATATTTCGTATTTTATGTTTGCTTCTGCATAACCTTTTTTTGGCATGTATATACCTATGTACATGCCTATTTATAAATATTACGTAAGTATGTACCAAAGGCTTATATTAATGAAGTAAATATGTACCAATATGCCAAAGCCTGGATATTTTCAAATAAATGTTCATGAGCAGACTGCTCAGCAAATAAAAGAGGAAGCCGATAAAATGGGGCTCAGCATAACAGAATACATAGATCTGGTTATAGCTTCTGCAAGGTCTGATAGAATATTACACGAAAGCATTTTTAAAGGATTGGTTTTAGCAATATTACAGGATTTAACCGAAGCAAATAAGATAGTTTATAATATTCATAAAAACGCATGGAGCGGGTTAGATAGTCGGGTAGGAAAGAAATTAGAGGATCCCGTTTCAGTTGCAAAGTACTATATAAAAATAATCCAGATCACAGCAGATTTAATCGATGAAGTATTACAACCAATCCAAACATTGCTGTTTCCATTGCTAGGCAGCTTATTTCCAGAAAAGGTAAAGTCATATGAACAAGGATCTCTTTTAAATAAAATGAAAGATAATTTAAAACTACGTCTCTCAGCGCCGAGTGAAACATCTGCAATAAAAGAACTTATAAAATTGCTTAATAACATTCAAACAAGCATTATCAGGTTGCACGATTTATTTCCCGACGATAAGGAAATACAAAGGCTTTATGAATTGCTTAAACCGTATGCTGAAAAGATTCCCAACTATATAAATCAGTTGAATGAACAAATTAATTGACGTTTAAAAATAGTTAGTGTGTGTTGAGGTAAGATCAAACCAAAAGGCTTTTTGCGACCCATTTTTCTGAGGCATTTTTACCAAAGAACCCTGAGCTCCAGCACTAAAAAGTGCTTAGAAACGCATTTTGGCGCTAAAAATACCTGTACATGAAACAGAATGTCAAAATGGATCTTTTAGGCTGCATAAGGATCCTTTGCCATATCCTTTGGATTACGTTATCGCAAAGAACCTGCACAGGAGACACCTTACGGCCGATCAAAGGGCAATCATAGCTCAGGAAATTCTGCCGTTGCTGGAAGAGGAAGCAAGAAAAAGGCAGGCAATTGCCGCTGAAATGACGCATGAAAAACTTGGTAGAAAAACAAATGAGGAGATGCTTAGTCAAA
>CAYFFZ010000112.1:0-1849 GCA_964342655.1 uncultured Nitrososphaerales archaeon | reverse complement strand
TTTTATGTTTTTATAAATATTGAGCATCCTCTCGTTCTTAGAAAGCAATTTAGCGATCCTTAAAGCGAACTGTTTTTCGTAGCTTTGTTTGCTATAATCTTTATTTTGAAGGGTTTTGAATATCTTGCTTAGATCTTCATATCTAGGTAGGTAGCCTATAGGAGTTTTAACAGCTCCCACTTCTTCATGAACCCTTAACTCCATCCACTTAAGCCAAACATGCTTATCTGATTTTTCACTTAAATAGTTTCCATTTTCATCCTTTAAAAAGTAGTTTACCGCAAATATTTTTGGAGGTCTTTTCAGCTTTTTTCCGAATTCTATGTAATTTTTTAGATATAAACCAAGGTCAATCGAAAGAAATTCAATTATTGCCATTGGATTAAAGGTCCTTATCCCTTCTTTTCCTAAAGAGGCCGCAGTAGTTTCCGATTCTACAGTAGCTCCTTTTAGAACTCCGTGAATCCAATCAAATGATTCACAAACAGGAGGCCAAGCCTCGCTGTCCCTTCCGCCAAAGATTATCCCGCCAAGCTCAACTCCTTCAGCGCTTTCTAAAGCTTTTGCGTCTAGATTGGGAAAAGCATAAAGACTTACAGTAAACCTTGCGTTCTTGTGAGATGGAGGTATTTCATTTCCCTCTGAATCCTTTTTCCCTTTCCACCATTCGCCGCTGAAGTTAACTCCTTTTTCAGGAATTTTTACCCCCATGCCGTTCCAATAAGGTTTGCCGTCGCTAACAAGAATATTTGAAAATATTATTTCAGCGTTACTGTTTAAAACATTCCAAATGATTGGGTCATCTCTTGGGTTTATTCCATCTATTATCCCAAATACTCCTACTTCAATATTTACAGCTTTTGTTATTCCGTCAAAATTCTTTATAAAAACCAAGTCGTCGCCCACGAGCCTTTCCCCCGGTATTGTGCACGTGGATGTTTTTCCTGACATTGAAGGGAATGCTCCTGCAAAGTAAGTTACCCTGCCATTTGGTCCGTTAACACCCATTAGAAACATGTGCTCTGAAAGCCAGCCTTCTTTGTTGGCTTTGTAAATTGTGAGCCTAAAAGCCGGCTTCTTTAGACCTACAGTATTTCCTGCGTACTGAGTATTAATAGCAAAAGCCGTTAAACCTTCTAAATCAAAGTAAATTCTTCTTAACTTTATGTTTTTGCTTGTTTTTCTCTCATCTAGCTCTCCTTGAGCGTGAATAAACCTTAAAAATTCATTTCCCTTATAATTCAAAAATTCATCATAAGCGTTTCTGTAAAGTATTAGCTCGCTATGCATTACGTAAGCTGAATCTGTCAGCTGAACACCATAAAGAGTAAAATCAGAATTTAAGGGTCCTAGGGAGAAAAAGCCTACGAACATTGTTTTCCCAGCCATTGAATTTTTCAGAAGCTGATGCATTTCTTGTAATCCTTTTTCTCGTTCTAAAGTGTTTACAAATGGCAACTCAACGTTTTTAGGAACTAAAACTTTTGTATTTTCTTTATCCCTTGCTTGGTCGTAATATCCGTCAAAGTGATAAGTTTGGTTTTCTTTTTCTAATCTTGCTTCTTCCCCGTTTTCAATTGCTTTTTTCCTAACGTATTCGCCGTCCTTTTGATCTGATGTCACTACAAATATTTCTGAAGGATTCAAGAGGTTTGCATAATAGGCTAAAAAATCGAGAAAGTGATCGTTATTTATCTTTTTGATCTCTTTTTCATCGTATTTACTAAATAAATCGCTTAAGGCATTCATTACCGAAACCCTTTTTATCGTCTAATTTAAGATTATAGTCAAATTAAACGGAAAAGCATTTAAAATTAACAAATTTAGTTAAATTTACGTGATTAAATAT
>CAYFFZ010000111.1:0-1876 GCA_964342655.1 uncultured Nitrososphaerales archaeon | reverse complement strand
GTGCTGTAAACCATGATTTTACCCCTGTTTCAACTCCTGCTAAAATATAACTTGCAGTTCCCATACTGCCAGGAATCAAAACGGGCTGACCATAATCTCTATATTTTGAAGGTATTTCTTGGCTTCCGGGTGGAAATGCTCTAGTTGCACCTTTTCTATGTACAACAACCTTTTTCCTTTTACCATCTATATCGTATTCTTCAATTTTGGCTATATTATGCGCAACATCGTATAATAAATCCATGCCTAGATTTTCTGGATCTGTTTTAAATACTTGAGCAAAACTTTCTCTAGTCCAATGCATTATAATTTGTCTGTTTGCCCAAGCATAATTAGCGGCAGATGCCATAGCCCTTACATAATCCTGGGCTTCCGGCGAATTGTAAGGTATGCTTGCGAGTTCTCTATCAGGGGGGATTGTATTGTATTTCCTCATAGCCCTTTCCATTATTTGTAAATAATCGCTAGCCACCTGATGTCCTAAACCCCTACTACCAGTATGAATCATTATTGTGACTTGATTTTCAAATATTCCAAACGCCTTTGCTAGTTTTTCATCAAATACCTTATCAACATATTGCACCTCTAAAAAATGGTTTCCACTTCCTAATGTACCTAGTTCATTAGATCCCCTTTTTCTCGCAGCATTACTAACCTTTGATGCATCAGCTAATTTCCAAGCTCCATTTTCTTCTATAAAATCAATATCTTTTTCCCAGCCATATCCTTTTTCAACGGCCCATTTTGCGCCATAATTTAATACATTATCTAATTCAGCGTTTGTTAACTTTAATTTTCCAGTACTTCCTAAACCGCTAGGCACATTATCATAAATTATGTTTACCAGATCCTTTATTTTAGGTAAAACATCTTTCAAACTTAAATTAGTTCTTATTAGCCTAACCCCACAATTTATATCATAGCCAACCCCACCAGGGCTTATTACTCCATTTTCATCAACTGCCATAGCTGCTACTCCGCCTATAGGGAAGCCATAACCTTGATGGCCATCGGGCATAACTAAACTATATTTTTGTATTCCCTGTAGGCATGCAACATTAATTGATTGATTTAAAGTCATATCTTGTCTCATTTTTTCTATTAAGACATCATCTGCATAAATTATAGAGGGAACTTTCATACATCCTGTTTTATCTATCATCCATGTATGATCTCCTATTCTTTTAGGTTCTATTCCTGGCAACTTTATTCACCAAATTTAAGTTACATATAAAAGGTTTAGAATATTATTTTTATTTTTTATATTATAAAAGTTGTATTAAAAGAAAACAATTTAATAAACCTTGTTAGCACTAAATTTTATGGGCCCGGTCTTTATGGCCCGGATAGCTCAGCTGGTTAGAGCGCTCGGCTGTGGACCGAGAAGTCCCGGGTTCAAATCCCGGTCCGGACCCCTCTAATAAAACACTTCATAATAAACATATCTCATTACTCTAGCAGAAGGTAAGCTTAAAGGGTTTGTTTGCAATTTATAAATAATGATTAAAATGATGGGAGAAATGATAAATAATGCAATTGTTAAGGTTGTTATAAAAATAGAAGATCTTTATTTTAAAATACCATATTCTATAGAAGATGAATCTATGGAAGATGCTTTGTATGAGCTTTCTTCTCTTCTAGAATATAATAAACAAAAAGAATTCATAAAGAGGCCTTATAGCGGAATAAACTATGAGGCTAAACTTTTATCAGATTTAAGCAGGGCATTAAGAATTAGAATGGAATTAATGAAAACAGTTAACGTTTCTGGCATTGATTATTTTAGCAAGAGATTAGAAGAGTTCTTGGAAAAAATGAGATTATCATTAGGCTATAATCCACATATACCTTTAATATATAACGATAAAACAAGAAC
>CAYFFZ010000110.1:0-1897 GCA_964342655.1 uncultured Nitrososphaerales archaeon | reverse complement strand
GTCTACTGTTGCATCCCATGTAAATTTTTTAGCAGTTTCTAAGCCATTTTCTATTAGTATTTCTCTTAATTTATCGTCATTTAAAACCCTTATTAGATTATTTGCCAGCGACTTAACATCGCCAGGCTCAGCTATTAAGGCATTAAAGCCATTAATTGCATAATCTCTAGGGCCTTTACTATCAGTCATCACTACTGGAGTACCACAAGCCATGGCCTCTAATGGGGGTAAACCAAAGCCCTCAATATATGATGTAAAGAGAAATGCGTCTGCCGAAGAATATAATTTGGCCATAGTTTCGTGATCCACGTTATAGAACACAGAATAATCAAAATTTATTCCAATAGTTTTAGAGTAAATTTTGAGTAAATTCTTATTACCTACGATTACAATTATTGCATGTATAGGAATTCTCTTATTAACTTCATTTAGAGTTTTTATTGCAATATCATCCCCCTTAAGTTTCATTCCCCTTAATATTATCATCACTTTCTTCTTATTCTTATGAATATCTAATATGTCCTTTCTGGGTCTAAAAACATTTAAATCGACGCCAGGATGAGCGATGGTGACTTTTGCTGAAGGATTATGACTAAGAATAAAATGTTTATTGTATGACGAAACGGTTATAAAATGAAATGGTAATTTTAAGGATAATAAATACATTTTAAGTCCTAACTCTTCTTCATTTTCTCTGGCTACTTCAGGAGAACCCTGCACTAGATAGTATGGTCGGGGGCTTTGCGCGAACCATACAGAAAAAGCTGTTAAAAAATATGTAGCTACAGTAACGTCAGCATCAAAATTTTGAAGAAATTCAGCTAATTCTCTTATTACATCAGGTTTAATACCTAAAATAAATTGGGCAATTGAAAAGAAAGTATCATAAGGCTTTATCTTGCCAGTGCTCCCATATTTTAAATATCTATATATTTTATGTAGATTATAGGCAATATAATTTATTTTATTAAATTTAGGTTTTTTATAAATTATATCAACTTTTAAATTATTAAACCAACTATGATCCTCCTTTAATGCCAAAATCTTAACATCATGACCTCTATCCTTTAACCTATTGGCAACCTCAAATATATATCTCATAGCACCTGTTAGCCTAGTATCTATAGTAGCAAATAGTATCTTCATCGTATTCGTTAATCAAAAATAAATGCGCTATAAAAGATTTATCTCTCCTTTCTATCTATTCTATATGCAATCAGTATATAAATAAAATAATATTGTATCATAAAAATTATTTTTATTTAAAGACAAAGATTATGTATTCATTATGGCCAATGATCAAGAATTGTGTATTGATCGTATGGACTTGGTACTGGTAAACCAGTTGTAGGTGTCCATTCTACTATAACAGCTCTATAATTATAGGCTGCTCCGTAATTTGTTAGCCATACACCAGCAGCCTGCGTTGCCGGCCCGCTAAGTCCCCATACCAGTACTACATATTTATCAACAGTTGGATTATATACTATAGCCACCATAAAGATGTTGCTGCCAGTAAACACTTGCCCTGTCCTTGCATCCTCAATTCCCCCCACTGTTGAATTATAGAAGAATGGTAATCCATCATAACCTGTTTCATTTGGTGGGTTATATGCATACGTTATATAGTTGACTAATGGTCCTCCAAAGGCTATTATGTACCTACCATCGACTAATGTATAGTTTATGATTACCGCACTTCCGGTCCAATTTGCTATTTGTGTATCAACGTAAAGTCCGGGTAATTGTACGTACGAGGCCACTCTCCCTTGACCCGCAAATGCTATAGCACCAGACACGTCAATAGTCTTTGCACCATATAACGGTCCGTGTGGTGTGCTTGCTCCTACTACGAATGTTCCGTACCACAGTCCCTGGTTAAATAGTGATGATATGT
>CAYFFZ010000109.1:0-1910 GCA_964342655.1 uncultured Nitrososphaerales archaeon | reverse complement strand
GTCATTAGGGAGCTTTAAATGTTTCCTAAAATGTGGATTTTCATCATTGAAATTGCATATCTAAAGTGAGATCTTAAGTATGTAACGCACAAAAATAGATATGTTTATAATAATACTATTAATAATATTAATGAGGGAACGTTTGCAATCCTCAGAATTTGTGGGTCAGTTCTTGAATTTAGAAACCTTACCTATTGAGGAGTATAAATCCGTTATGCGGCGAAAAAGAAACCTCGGGATGGCAGAAGAGCTGCTTAGAAGAATAACTTCAAAAGATCTCTACAACTTAAATGAGTCTTTGCTCGACTTTGCTTTTAAAATAGCCAAAGATCCACTCTATCTTCTGAAAAAAGAGGAAGAAGCAAAAAGCTTGATCAACTATATCATTAAAAGCAATAGAGATCTGAAGACGTTTTTCGAGCTCATTGGCAACCTTGAGGTTGAAGATTACTACAAACTATGGTTGAACCATTACAATAGATTGCTTGATGATCTGAATAGGCTAAAAAACGATTTCAAAGAATACGTGCGGATGAAGGAAAGTCAGAACTCAGCAATTATAGCATATTACAACCTTTATCTTCTCTATTTTGAAAAAATAATCGGTATACTGGAGGCACATGCTAAATTGCCTCAGGATAGAATAAAGATCCGTGCTAGGGATCTTGGCTCCTCCAAGCTGTTCGCGGCATCTTCTTTAATCATTCTTTATTTCCTTTTTCCTCTTTTGGCATACGTAGAAGGTCTGGACTATTATGAAGCTGCTGCAGAAAGGGCAGTGCTTATGATTAACGAAATTAAAATTCCCCCAAGCAATAACGACGAATTTTTCATGAAAATAATAGTACCGGAAAACCTGCACTCATAAAAACAAATTGGTAAAAATTTTTCTCGACACAAATGTGGTAATAGACTATTTTTATCCTTATGCGCAGCCTAACGCAGATTATGCAAAAACGGTTAAGGAGTTTATAGAATCCAATATTAGTAAGCATAACATAATCATTCCAAGCCAAGTTTTGAATGAAATAAAAGCGCTGATTTTTGATGCTATGAGCCAGGTGAACGATTTAATGCATAGGCATATTATAGATTCAAATACAGTAGACTGGGACGTGATGGAGCTGAGCGAAAGGATGCAGGCTTTGCAGAATCTGATAGATAACTACGATGTTTACTTAAATGAGTTGTCAGAAAATCGTAAAATCAAAACAACTCAGTTCAGAAGGGCTTTTGGGAAGGGGTTCTTAAATGAATACAAGAACTATTTATCTAGCAATACAAAGAAACAGTTGAATGAAAATTTTAACGATGAATCTGCAATCAGGGTTGTAAAACAGTTTGACGCGTTTATTCAGTACAGCCAATACCTGAAGATAAATGGTTTGGAAGAAGTATCGATTGATGACATATGTCTTGGTAAAATTTTTAGCGTTTTAAAAAATGATTATGATTCTAAAATACTGCTGGAAATAATCATCAAACACATAAATGATGTTGATGAAGATTATTTAATTGTAACAAGAGACCTGCACGATTTTTCTACTAATAAGAAAAAGCTCGAAAACATTGAGTGCATAAACAAGAAGGCAGGCCTGGATAAAATAAAAATAAAAAGCTTGAATGAAGATGTCTAGCAGTCTAAAAGGTGACATTCGCGTCAATTAACCTGTGTTAATCGGCTGACTCCCGTTTTTCAGCAAAGCTCTCTCAAAAAGATTTTTCTAAATTCCATTTAAAGCATACATGGACATTATCACTGGCGTCTCAAATAATTGTAACAGCTCCTTAATTGCAATGCTTTTTTAACTTTAAAAAAGTTAATCAAACGATGATCACTATAGCGAGGGGTGTTTATTGTAAACTAAAACAGCTAAACGTTTACAATAATTGTAAATATGTAAAATGAT
>CAYFFZ010000108.1:0-1933 GCA_964342655.1 uncultured Nitrososphaerales archaeon | reverse complement strand
AATGTCGACCATAGAGAGAGGCTAAAAAACATTCTAGACGGTATCAGACTTATTACAGAGAAGTTTCCGGAGTATCAAATAGTTTTTCCTATACATCCAAGAACTAAAAATAACATTGAAAAATTTAAATTAGCAAATTACTTAAAAAATCTGATAGTGATTAATCCTGTCGGATATTTAGATTTTCTAATGCTTGAGGCAAACAGCAGGTTGATTCTAACAGATTCAGGAGGTGTGCAGGAAGAAGCATGCGTATTACAGGTTCCTACCGTGACTTTAAGAACCGAGACTGAGAGACCAGAAACGATAGAGATTGGGGCAAATATTATTGGCGGACTAAATCCTTATAATATATTGAAAAGTGTAGAAATTATGTTAAGAAAAGATAGAAATTGGACCAATCCCTATGGCAAAAACGTAACCGAAAAAATTATAGACGTAATGCATAAAATGTTAAATATCATTTGATTTGACTGACGTTGTTGGTGAATAACATGTTAGACGATTTGCTATTAGCTTTGACCGACGTCGTTGGTGCGTATTTCTTTGGAGGATTTTTATATAACGCTGGCCTAATGTACGAATATAGATTATATAAAGGACTTAAAAGTGAAGAATACTATAGAAATGTTAATTTTGAAACTGTTCCAAAAACGACAAGAATTGCCGTCATGGTTCCTGCGTATAAAGAAGGAAACGTGATAGGTAGAACACTAGGTTTTTTAGTAAAAGCAGCAGAATCTTACAGTAATGAATTAGTCAGAATATATGTTGGAACGTATCCAAACGATCCACAAACCAGGAGAATAGTTAAATATTATGAAAAATCATACTCTATAGTAGAAGAAATAGTTAATTCAAAAAATGGCCCTACTACTAAAGCACAGAACTTAAATCATGTTTATTCGAATATTAATGGAAATTTTGAAATAGTAGGAATACATGACGCCGAAGATTTTATACCAAGTAATATTTTATTAGCAACCAATTATTATTATCAACAAATAAAAAATGATAAAGATATTATTGGTATCCAATTTGCAGTTAGAAGTAAAAAAGATAATTTAAGCTTGACAAACTTAGTTTATTTATTAATGCTAAGATCCACCAATCTATTTTTAACAGCAAGGAGTAAAAATGGTTTTATTCCAAGTCATGGAACTGCAACGTACTATAAAAAATCAGATCTAGATTTAATTAAACAGAAAAGAGGTTATATATGGGATGAAAGTAATTTCACAGAAGATTTTGAATTATCTTTGTATACGTATTTCTATTTAAGAAAAAATTTAATATATGTCCCGTTTCCTTATGTAGAAGAATATTTTCCTTCTTCCTGGATAAAGGCTGTTAAACAAATATCCAGATGGCAATATGGAAGCCTACAATCCTTAAAAAAGCATTTTCTAAATATATTAAAAGGTTCTAAAACCTCCGATGATCTGTTATATTCTTCTGCATTTGGTTTCTATTCCGTATCTCTACTTTGGCTCTACCTACTTCCCTATACCATACTTACATACCTGTATAATCCGCATATACCTACTAACTTTTTAGAGAATATTATATTTACTATTAATACGATTAATGGATTCAGATGGTTAGCCGAAGGCATGTACCTTGTAGAAAAATTTAAACTTAATAATGAAAAAAATTTATTAAAAAGGCTACTGAAGGATATCTCATTTATGGTCTTTTCTAGTTTTATATCATCTTCTGCCAATGTCTATATGATAAAAAGGTATATAATAAGTAAAAATAGGACGTGGAATAAAACCGAACATAAATAGTAAAATAATATTGTCTCTGTAATTACAGTGCTTGTCCATCAAACTATCACTGCCCCCTCGTCGGCATACGCAACCCCAGCGAGTCTCACCACGATGTCCCTAGCGGGGCCCGTGAGCGAAAAACGCTAAGGAGCGCAACGACA
>CAYFFZ010000107.1:0-2001 GCA_964342655.1 uncultured Nitrososphaerales archaeon | reverse complement strand
ATGATTTATTTATCGTTTTCTCAAGCGAGTTTCATTTTAAATTTTAAAATTCTATCGTTTCTAAAATTTCGTTTTAACGTAGAAATGTTTATACGCGCTTCATTTTTTTAATTTTTTATGAATATTGGGAAGAAAATACGATTGTCAAGAATATTAGATGAAAAGGGAAAAACTATAATAGTTCCTATAGATCACGCCGTGGAAGGATATTTCCAAGAGCTAGAAGAACCAGAAAAGCTGATTAGAGAGTTTATTGAAGGAGGAGCCAACGCAATATTGCTGAGGAGAGGAATGCTAGAAAGAACCCATAATTTGATAGCTGGAAAATTAGGAATAATTTATAGGGTAAGTGGAGCCACGGGTACATCTCCTGATGTAACAGATCAAAGATTAATAGCATCGGTTTACGAAGCGCTAAAACGCGGAGCTGATGCGGTAGTTTTTACAGTATATGTTGGGCATCCAAAAGAGAACGACATGTTCACTTTGTTTGGAGAACTCTCAGATGAAGCTTATGAACTAAACATGCCTTTAATAGGAGAAGTAGATACATGGCCCCAATCAAAAGAAATTAAGGGGGAGTTGCTAAGGCAAGGAGTAAGATATTTAAGTGAAGAAGGAGCCGACTTAATTAAAACATATTTCCCTGAAGACGAAACTTACTATAAGAAGATAATCAATTATTCTCTTGTTCCAGTTGTTGCAGCAGGAGGCCCCAAGATGCCTAAACCAATAGATGTCTTGCAGTTTGCTAAAAAAGTTATTGATGCCGGGGCTGTTGGCGTAGCTTTTGGAAGAAACGTTTGGCAACAAAAAAGCCCTGCTAAAATGATAAAGGCGCTATCAAAGATAATCAAGGAAAAGCAAACCGTTGAAGAAGCTATGAAAGTCTTAGGCGACCAATGAATTGAGGGCTGCCGTTCTCTACAAACCTCTTGATCTAAGATTAGAAGAAAGGGACATACCCAAACCTGAAAAAAATGAAATAGTTATTAAAGTTCACACTTCTGGACTTTGCCCTTCCGACGTAAAAATATTTAGAAACGGAGGGTTTAACGTTAAGTACCCTGTTGTTTTAGGACACGAAGTATCAGGTATTGTATACGAGGTTGGCGATGGTATTGAAGATTTCAAAAAGGGCGATAAAGTTGTTGTTGCCGCTGACGGTTATTGCGGTAAATGCAGGATGTGCAGAATAGGGAAAGAAAACCTTTGTTTAAATCCTTTAGAATTAGGTTACAACGTAGATGGTGGACATGCAGATTATATGAAGGTTCCTGAGAAGTTTATAGAAAGGAATGCATTAATTAAGCTTCCTGATTGGGCGCCTCTAGATATAATGAGCTTAACTGAACCACTTGCGACGGCTATACACAATCAAAGATCGTTAGACGTTCATTATGAAGAAAGCGAATTGATTATAGGGGATGGGCCGATGGGGCTCTTAAATGTTTTCGCTGCAAAAAAACTAGGGGTTAACAAAATAGCGATAATAGGGTTATGGGAATGGAAATTAAATATAGCTAAAAAGTTGGGAGCTGATTATACGTATTTTGCTGACGACCCAAGTTTGTTAGAGAAGATAAAAAGAGATTTCCCGGATGGCTTTTGCGGAGTAACTGTTACAATACCAAACGAGCAAACAGTTGATGAAGCATTACGCTTAGCTTCAAAAGGATGTAAAGTTTCGATCTTTGCGGGTTTACCCTTAAACAATAGCAGATATATCATAGACTCTAACCTGATCCATTATAACGAGCTTGAGATTGTAGGAAGTTATGGGTATACATATTATGAATTTGAGCTTTCAAGCAAGTATTTGCTTCAGAACAGCGACTCTATAAGACAAATAGTCTCACATAAGTTTGAATTAAGTGATATCTATGCTGCTATTAAAACTTGGGACGATAAACAATCTTCTTTAAAAATATTATTATCGAGAAAAAATTAACTTAACTTTTCTCTGAGCGCTTTCTTGTCTATCTTGTTCGTGCTTGTCTT
>CAYFFZ010000106.1:0-2002 GCA_964342655.1 uncultured Nitrososphaerales archaeon | reverse complement strand
CGGGCTGTTTATAATTAAAAAGGGAGCAAATTTAAGCTTTACCTTTGCTTTGAGCTAAATTGCTAAAGCGGTTCACATATAAGCTTAGGTAAATTATTCATGCATTTACTCAAAATAAACCAATTTTATTTAAATCAACAAAAATAATGAAGTATAATTTAACAATATGATATAAAAATTAGATTTGATGTCTTTGGGCTGAGAATAACGTTAATATATACATTTAACGATTTTAAAATTATGAGCGGAAAACTTTCAGGTAGGGTTGTTGTAGTAACAGGGGGTGCAATGGGCATAGGTAAGGCAACTGCTATAGCAGCAGCAAAGGAAGGTGCTATTGTAGCGGTTTGCGATATAAATGAAGTTGAAGGTAAAAAAACGGTTGAAGAAATAAGGAAGGCTGGCGGAAGGGCAGAATTTTACAAGCTCGATGTCTCAGATGAGACCCAAGTTAAAGAAGTCTTCGAAAGAATAGAAAGGGAGCTCGGTCCCATATACGGATTGGTAAATAATGCTGGGATCGCGGGGGTAGATAAACCGACTCACGAGTTAACTTTAGAAGAGTGGAATAAGGTGATGAGCGTAAACGTAAACGGCGTGTTTTTGTGCACAAAGTACGCTGTGCCTTCAATGATAAAGAACAAGAAAGGAAGCATAGTAAACCTTTCTTCTATCTACGGTATAGTTTCGGCGCCTAATGTTCCGCCTTACCACGCCTCAAAGGGTGCGGTAAGGATAATGACAAAGACCGATGCACTATTGTACGCTAAATACAATATAAGGGTAAATTCTGTTCATCCTGGATTTATAATTACGCCGATGGTTGAAAAATACGCTGAGAGCACAGGGAATAAGGAGGCAGTGTATGAGGAATTGAAAAAGTTACATCCTATGGGCAGGCTTGGAAGGCCCGAAGAAGTAGCTAGCGTAATAGTCTTCCTGCTTTCAGACGACTCATCTTTTATGACCGGTTCAGAGGTTGTTGTTGACGGTGGCTACACAGCTCAGTAAAACAAAAATAAAAGATCTTAGCATTTATCTAAGCGTATTTTTGTTTTTTAAAATTAATAAAACAATTTTGAATTTTTTAAAACATTAGTTGTCAATACTAATCACGGTTCAAAACATATACGTCGTATATTTTTAACCTCGTTGCCACTGTTTTGATTTTTTACCAGTTATATACTTCAACAGGAAGGGAAGGCTTAGCTCAAAAATAGTTTTTGCGCATTCACAGCATATTTAGCCATCGCTCCCAAAACTATCATGCAAGAGATGGCGCTTAATATGATCGAGCAAACCCTGAACCCTTCTCGTTCGGGTTTGGCACGCAGACATTTCCTTTTTAAGTAGGAATTGCGTGTTTAATTGCTTTTACTACAGGAAGAGCTTAAGCTTTGGGGTTTTAGAGGAAAGTTCTGCTCGCAATACCTTTGTTGCTAGAATACTCATTGTTCTATATTATGATCCCTAGATCTCAGGACCCTATTCTTTATTAAGAATACTCTTCCCTTTTCTTTCAGGCTAGCATTGCGCTTCCACTAGTTAAGTTTTCTTTACTGGAGCGCATCTCATCAATGTTGCTACACCCCCTTGGGGTTATTTATTTGTGTAAGAAGCTATTACCAAAAAGGGGTATTTGATTTTCAGTGAAGCTATGGGCTTCACAGGCTTATGGCTCCGTTTGAAAGTTTGCTTGGGCTTGTCAGATTTGAGGCTGTGATCTTTATTGTAGCATTGTTATCAGCAGTATTTACATATTTTCTTGCCTTAAAAGAGAAAAAGGATAGAACGCAGTGAATTGAATGATTTTCAGCACGGCGCTGCAGAGGATTCGCTAAGCTTTAATACTAAAATTGTGTTCTAGGGTAACGTAACTATTAGTCAGGCAACTTCGTTTAATAAGTTAGGCAATTGCATAGTTTTTATCAAAAATAACTCATGTTCAAAGCTTGATCATTACCTGAACGTCCATTACGTTGGTCCCTGTGGGTCCAGTCTT
>CAYFFZ010000105.1:0-2019 GCA_964342655.1 uncultured Nitrososphaerales archaeon | reverse complement strand
ATTCATATTTATGCAAGGCTAATCACGCGTGTTCATTTGGCGCTTTTATTTATTGATGACAAGCAAAAAGTACAGCGTTAAAGAGCTTGTCGTAATGCTGAACGTCAGCTAAAGCACCATAATGATAATGATCCGGAAAGGACAGATCAAAGCCGTTAAGCTGCCTGCCGGAACAATAAGGATCCATAAAGATGAAGTTGTAAGGCTGCTTGTCCCAAAAGGAGATGATGAATTATAATATACAAATATATATGAACACAACTACAACTGGCTTGAGATCCTTTTGTAATATTTACCGCCTAAAAATTCTTTTGTTTTAGCTATTAATTCAAATATTTTTCCGTCGTCATTTTCTCTTATCCTGCCTGATAAGCCATTTATCCATGACTCCTTGAATGCTGCCTTTCCATACAATGCACCAACTGCTGCACCAACGATCGAAGCTATAGTGTCGTTGTCTTTTGTGTAGTTAACCGCTTGTATTAATGCCTCTTGCGGATCTTTTATGTACTTTGAGAGTATGTACAGCATTGTCGCATCAGTTTCTAATACATAAGCTCCAGAACCAAAATACTCGCTAAATTCCTCAACGCTCATGTCATTTTTAAGTCCAAATTCAACAGACTGTCTTATAAAAGTAGGAGCAGAATTAGAAAATTTGGATTTTATTTTATCGTTCCTAATATTGCATTTTGCATCTCCTGTGAAGGCCCCAAGGATCTCAGTAAATTCTTTTATTAACGTTCTAGAATCTGGCGCCTCGTTCAAGGAAACAAATTCACGTAGCATATTTATGAATGCAACAGATGAACCAATTGCCAGAGGACTGTTATGAGTCAGCATTGTGGCCAAAATTGTGTCAGCCCAGAGGTTTTCAGATTTGTTTGCAATGGAAGATATAAGAACAGGAGCTATCCTCATTAGCGCACCATTTCCTGCTCCGCCAACTACTCCTGAAAGATACCAAGGCCTCCTGTATTCCTTGTAGTTTCTAAGAAACTCTTTAACAGTTGCGCCTATCCCAAAAATTCTATGCGATGAGAACATTCTTGCTAATTCTTCCATATCTAATTTTCCTTTATCCAAGATAACCATTAGCGTATCGAAAGAAAGCTGGGTATCATCGCTCGGTAGTCCTATTCTCTTATTATTTGCATGCTTGTTCGGGAGATAGTCAGTAATCAAGCCGTATCTTCTTTTTCTCTCCTTTATTGTCATACTTCCATAGATACTTTCAGTTGTATTACCTAGCGAGTCGCTTATGGCTATGCCAAGCAGCATCCCCTCTATTCTAGAAAAGTTGGCTAACTCAATATTTGGCTGCATATCGTAAATAAAACTCGGCTCATTGGATCTGATCACTCCATATTTGAACAGCTTTTTCATTATTTCCAGATTCGAATATCCGCTCACTTCCGCCGTAATATCTACAATTTTATTTGTGTCAATTATTTCTGCCGTATATGTTATAAAAGCTATTGGATAGCTATATCGCACTCCATATTGATTCTCCCCGCTACCCTTTGAATGAACTACTTTTTTATCAAATTTTACATTAGAAACAGGGGTAAAAAATCTACGTTCTTTATCTGAATTTACCTCTATCGTGCATATTCCTTTATATACAGAAAAACTACCTTGAAAAGCCTTACCAGAAATAATTATTTCCACAGTTCTGTTTATGACTCGGCTTATAACGTAGACCTTCTGGCCTATTATATGCTTATGTATACTGTTATGAGAACTATATACCAATCCCTCTTTCGGCTTCCACCCAAGAGGTAGCCTAAAAAGCTTCAATGATAAACTTTAAACAATTAAATCTTATATGTCTATCTTTTCAATAATGTTTCAGAGTTTCAGCCCACAGATTTTTTGCTTTCAAGCTCTTTCAGCTTCCTTTCTATTTCAAGGAGCTTCATGGTTCTTTCCTCTTCCCTTCTGGCAAACTCCCTCAGCTTTTTTCAAGCTTTTTCAAGTATTCGGGCTCGAATTCGGACTTTGCGATCTCTTCAGGGT
>CAYFFZ010000104.1:0-2069 GCA_964342655.1 uncultured Nitrososphaerales archaeon | reverse complement strand
TTTCTGGTTTGTGCTATCATCATTTGCCAGAAATAGGACCCCGCTAAAGATAAGCCTTGGCCTAAAGTTAACACAACCCTTCATGGGTTAAATAAAATTTTATAAAAATAAATTAATATTATCTGCAGGCAAAGGCATCTCAGTTAAGGTAGATTATTCATCATCCAATGATGCCTTAAAAAATGTCCATGGCTGAAATAAACAGGGCCATAAAGCTCGATCCTGATAACGCAATTTACTGTTGAGGCAAATGCAAGGTCACGGCTTTAAAAACGGACTAAACCTTAAAAGATCATGAGTTTAAGGGGAAGCTCCATTCTGTGAGAGCTCTTTAACAGCTTTCCACATGTTAAAGCAAGCGCGGCAATTAACCAAGAAGCTCCATCAGCAAGGTTATGGTATTTTATTTATGTATGGGAGAACTAAGTACAAAAGAAGTATTATGATCTGGGGTACCCACAAACCATCTCCCATGCCTACTCCTCCAACCGCACCCGATATAACCCTCTTTCCCTCTATCTTCTCTATCTTTTTTATCGACCTGTGGCCGTGCAAGGAATCGCTAGTTATGCTTCCAATGGCAACGGGAAGCATTATGAAGAGCATTGTTCCAGACGTAAGCGAAAACCCGATCCATTTATATGAAAAAAGCCACACGATCAACAGAGCTATTATTGCCACTACGTCGCTCCGATACGTGCTCACAACGGCTCCTGTAGGAACTCCTGTGCTTGGGTTTATTTCCTCTCGAAAGATTATCAGGTAGATTATTACAGAAGCAGCAACCAGCAGCAGCATCAGTTTTAAAAAGCTCATGGTTGCGATCGCAATCCTATACTCGAGTATGGGCAATGCAGCAACTAGCAGTATAAAAAGCACGGTCATGTTGTAGGCTAGTTCATAGGTTAAGTAAACAACAAAGAACGAAGACAAGAACGCCAAGAAGAGAATGCCCAAAAAGATAGGAGGATAAAGGAAAGGAAACATGCTATTTGAGTAAAAGGAAACATCAGCCACAATCAAAGCTACATAAAAAGCAGTCATGATGAGGTTCTGAGCATCAAGAGCTTTGTAATATTTTGAAAAGTCGCTACCTTCAAAGGCTTTTTTGAAAACGGTCTTGCCTAGGGCATATCTTATCGCAATAAATATTGTTCCGTTAAAAAGCGAGAAAAATAAAGGGTAAACTAACAGATAACCCAGCGTAAAACTGTAGGTGGTCTTTGGGATGAAGCCTATAAAATTTAACGTTAAAAGAAAAGCCAGCGCAGTCCAGAATAGAGATAGATAATAGCCTGTAGGGTCAAAATCTTCAAGGAAAAAATAAGAGAGGACAGCTATCACCACATCGCTGGCGGCAAAAAATATCAATCCGTTTTTTGTAAAGATCGAAAGCCCCTCTAAATCGCTCACAACAATGACAAGATAGTAAACGCAAGATACAAAAAACAGTTTTATCCAGTATGTGTTGATAAACAGAAAAGATTCGCCTTGATGTGAAAGCGATACATAAACCATTTAAACTTCACCTTTTATTACCCTATCCGCCAATTTTAAGGCGTTTATCTGAAAAATCATCGATACGTTTTATTATATATGAACGTTTGCTATTTAATCTTTTTCTGCATCAGCCACATTAAACGTAGAACTAGGTTTATCTTTAAAGGGATTTCTTATTTGAATGATAAGGGTTTGCAGATGAATTTACTAGAGCTGAGCAGCAGTTTGAAACGGTTCAATGGGAAAACCCATTATAAAAAAATCTTTCTGAATGCCGCTGAGCTTCCTATGGCATGTGTACCTCTCGTAAAGACTAAAAATGACAGTAGAGGGCATCCGAAATCCTCTTTTTTAGCATTTTACCTGCTTTCCGTTGATTATTCACTTTCAGATAAGCGATCTTCGATTGCTAGATATACCTCTTCAAAAACCTCCATAAATCTAACTAGGAGTAAAACGTCATTGTATCAAGCTTTTCGGCGCTGTACGCTAGTTTAAGAAGTTCTGCAAGCTCAGTTGATGTTATGAATCATGACAGGGCTGTCATATCTACGATAACTTTATCTTTG
>CAYFFZ010000103.1:0-2109 GCA_964342655.1 uncultured Nitrososphaerales archaeon | reverse complement strand
GGGTCGAGGGGATACCCGGTGACGGCGGTTCGAATCCGCCCCGGGCTAATATTTTTAATTTTTTGTTAATTTGCAGACCTTGTGGGACTCAGGTCTTTTCATACATAAATTTGGCGCATGCTTTTTAAAATTATCAATAGCGGTGAAATAAAAATAAATACCACGCCTAACATAAGGAAAGCGCTCAGAATGCCTACAAGCTGAACAAGCGCGCCTCCGATGATACCAGATGCTGTTATGCCAGCGACCCCAAACGTGTTTATAGTTCCCTGAACCCTTGCCATAAATGATTGCGGCACTATCTTTAAAATGGCTGCTCCCGTAGCTACATTACTCATTCCGGCTGCTATTCCGATGGTGGCCGCAGGCAAAAATGTCATATAAATGTTTTTTATAAAATATATTGAAAGCAAAGAAAAACCAACTGTTATAAATGTCAGCCCTATTATGTTCCCTATTTTTCCGCTTATCTTTCTACCTAACATGGAACCCAAAAACATTCCAAAAAGGAGAGTCCCAAAAACATATGAGACAAAAAATGCTGGAAGGCTGTACTTTATCTGTATTAAGAATATAAACAGTATTCCAGCTATGTTCAGTATGAGATTTCCGATCAGAGTCACTATCAGCATTTCTATTATACTTCTGTTACCGGCTAAAAAGCTAAATCCCGACTTTATATTTTCAAAGATGCTGATTTTTTGTTCGTCATCATCCTTGTAAGCTTTTATAAAAGTAAGAGGTATCAGAGAAGCTATAAACAACGCAAGCACTATAAAGAACGCATCAGTAATCCCCAATGCAAGGAAAGCGCCAGAAGCTACAAAACCAACCCCTTCAGCAATGGTAAAGGCCATCCCGCTCACAGAAGTCCCTGCTTTGTACTGTGATTCATCAAGAAACTCCTTTGTCCAGTATGCTCGAACAGAATTTATTAGGTCCGATGTGAAGCCTATCATAAACCCCGCAAAATAAACTCCTAAAATTATGATTATAATATTATCCAAAAGAGAACCCGCTAAAAGCAGCGTTAAAGAAAGAATACGCAGGATTCCAGAAATGATGGCTAAAAGCTTCTTATCTTTGAACGAGTCAACATACGCTCCCATTATGAAGCTCAGGAACAATGGGGCGCTCATCGAGCCGTCAGCCAAGCCCGATAATAACGGAGAATGGGTTAAATAAAGTATAACCCAGATCGCTATAAGGTTAAAAGAAGAAAATCCAACTCTAGAAAAGACTGAGCTGGCTATCATAAGCCAGAAATTCTTAAATTTATTGTATAAGTTATGATCATACATATAACTTCTACTTATAGGTAAATTTATATCTTATATATAAACACTATTCAATTATGGTAGCTGGATCCAACGTTTCTATCCTTTTAAACGCCTTTAAGAACAAGACCAAGCTGCAGATAATTACGCTTCTTTTAAAGAACGGCCCAATGACGGTGACACAGATATCAAAGTTCGTTAAAACCACAAGGTCAAACCTTTACCAAACAATGAGAGATCTTATGGAAGACGGCATAGTGGTCCTGAAAGAATCCAAAGTGGTGAAGAACTATGTAGAAAAGTTCTACATTCTTAACATGGACTTTTTTGAAAGCGTCAGCAGCACAGAGATAAAGGATGCCATAACAAAGCTGAGCGTTCAAGACCTTAAAGATTTGATAGTTTCGTATCTTTTGGCTACATCCTTTGTATTGAGGTTGATTTCTGAAGAAATAAGTTTTTTGGACGAAAGCGAAATGCAGCGTTACAGGGAATTGATAGCGAGCGGAAAAATAATAATGTCCTTTTCTACCATTTCAGAAAACCTTTCAAGGCCCTTTTCAGAAATTTTTTTTAATTATATGAAGGAAGCAGAAGCTAAACAGAAAGGAGAAAAAGACGAATACTTTCTTTCTGTTTCAATGTTTCCTTTGTTTTCGGTTAAAGCAGAAAGCTGATCAAAGTTGCAAAATCGATCGTTCGATTTACAATTTTTGTTTTTAAAATTATTGCAAATTATGATGAGCATTCTTAACTAAGAATGGCAATAAATCTCAGTTTTTTTAGAAATATTATTAAGCTATAACGTAGTTATATTTCAGAAATATGCTCG
>CAYFFZ010000102.1:0-2116 GCA_964342655.1 uncultured Nitrososphaerales archaeon | reverse complement strand
AACCACACCCTTTATCAATTGCGTGTTTGTTATTGATCCCCCTGGTTTCTTCTCTACCTTGACGTTGTCTATGTCCACTTTGTATTGACCATTAACTTTATCGGCAACCTGCAGAACTGCGTTAACAACCAAGTCTGCAAGATATTCAGCTTCGGTTGATACCATTTTAGTTGAAAGTGTTGTCTTAGCTATTTTCTTTAAGACCTCTTTGTCGTCTGGGTTAACCTTTTCGGCGATGTTTTTCAATATTTTCAAAGCTTCCTGAGATGCTTTCATGTAGCCATCAATTATGATTGTAGGATGGATACCTTTATCGATCAGCTCTTCTGCCTTTTCAACCAGATATCCTGCTAGAACAACCGTCGATGTTGTACCATCTCCAACCTCATTGTCAGTAGCTTTTGCAATCTCCACCATCATCTTTGCAGCTGGGTGCTGTATGTCCATCTCTTTTAAAATTGTAGCACCATCGTTTGTTACAGTGACATCACCTAGGCTATCAACAAGCATTTTATCCATACCTTTTGGACCTAAGGATGTTTTTACTATGTCTTTCACTATCTTTACAGCCTCAAAGTTGTTTCTCTGAGCCTCCTTACCTTTCTTCTCTGTTGTTCCTTCTTTAAGTATTAATACTGGTTGTCCTGTAGAAGTAACCGCTGGAATAGCAGTAGCATCAGCCATTTACAATTTCACCTCCAAAACCATGATGAATATATGGCTACTGTTTATAAATTTAACTATTTCTTTTATTTTAATTATAAAAAAATAAGAAGAATTTTAACTTGAAGTCGGAACAGTTACTGTATAGTTTTGATAATACATTAGGTTGTATCTATATCCTATAAACGAGTTGTATACAACTCCTTTAAGATAAGGCTGTTGCAACCAGTAAGTATAGGGTTCGGGCAACCAAACATAGGGTGCTTGATGATATATTATGTTGTATGCATAAGCCACACCTTGCTCTTGTTGTGTTGAATTAAGCTCGTAAGGTAATGTCTGATATAATTGATTTAATGCAGAGTTGTTCATCCAAGCAAGGTTACCTGCGATACCGCCATATTCTGGGTCTGTCTGGACGACCAGCTGTTGTGCAATTGAGTCAGGCCAGTCAGGGAACCATCCTAGCCAGACAAAAGCTGGAGTAGATGTAGGAGTCATCCATGAATCAGAAACAGCTGCAGTTACAGGGTAAAGCGAGACGCTTACACCTATCTGTGCAAGATCTGACTGTATTATTTCAAATTCTTCTTCTGCAGTAGGAGTGACTGGCGCTATCGTATAGAGCTGTTGCGGCGGAAGCTCTTTTGCGCTTGAGTTGCCAAGAGTCTGTCCGTTGGGCAGAACTACATAGAATCCTTCCTGCCATCCCGATTCGTTTATGTACTGTTCAGCCAATGTTAAGTTCATAGAGTATGGGGGAAGATTATCTGGATCATAATATGGCATCGTGGGTGTTATCGGACCAAGATACATAGCAGCTAAAGACGTGCCATTAAACGTATACACGGATTGTATTATTTTGGTATAGTTAATTGCATAGGCCATTGCAAGTCTGAAGTCAGTGTTTTGCGTAGGGAATATTTGATTGTTTAAAGCTATATACCCAACACCTGGAGTTAACCCTACGTTGTAAAATATTGCACTAAAAGGTACCTCGCTCTTATACTGATATCCGCTATATATAGATCCAAGCGAAGGTATAGCTACAAACGACATAGTGGCCTGTCCACTATCAAAATCTTCTACCCTAGTGCTGTGAGAAGCCCCGAACTCTATTACAATGTTCGGAATCTTAGGCGGGGCAAGTACCCATGGAACATCGCTTGCGTTAGCTGCCCAATAATGGGGATTAGCAGTTAAAGTTAAGCTCGAAAGTTCCGAACCTACAGAAGAAATTATATATGGACCGGACCCAGGAGCACCGTTCAGATTTATATATGGATTAGCCTGTCCTGCTTGCACTCCCCCATGCTGGTCGACAAAAACAGGATCAATCAACTCGCCCCAGTCACCGGCTGCAAGTATGTATGGGAACCATTTGTAAGGGAACGGTAAATTAAATTCAATTGCTGAAGAGTTCAGAACAACTATTGCCTGGTGCGGGTAGGTC
>CAYFFZ010000101.1:0-2244 GCA_964342655.1 uncultured Nitrososphaerales archaeon | reverse complement strand
AATTGATGGCTTCGTAGGCTACAAGGACAGCACAAAAGATATTGGACACCTTCAAGAAGTTGCAGACGAAATGCCCGAAAAATCTCAATTGCTAGCAGGCAGCGATTCATTGATATACACAACATATACTCTCGGAGGGGTTGGGATTGTTTCGCTGATAATAAATGTTTTCCCTAGTTTAATTATAGAGCTTGTAGAAAGCATGAAAAAAGGGGATTATAGAAAAGGTCTTGAGCTTCAGAAAAAGGTAAATCGTGTAAGAACTATATTAAAATCTTACGGTTTCAGTGCGGGGTACAGGTATGCGGCGAAGCTTGCAGGAATAGATTTCGGATACACATATGAAGGATCAGAAGATCTTACTGAACAAGAGGCGCATGATCTTAAGCAGAAGCTTCAAAAAGAAGGCTTGATTTAAAAAATAAAATATTGATATTTTTATTTAATTTTATTTAGGAATTGCTTTTTCTTTATTTCTTGCTATAGCTTCCTCAACCATCTTTTTCCCTTTAGCTATCGTATCATCAAAGGTTTTCTGTCTTATAAAAACTAAGTATGCAGCGATAAACATAGCCATAAAGAATACCATGCTAGTAATTGCTGCAGTAAATCCTATATGACCACTATCCATCCAAGGATAAGCGAATTGAATGCGCCCATGACGTTTAACAAACCGTTATATATACCATAAACAGTTGCGGCCGTTTCTGGAGGAGAAATTGTAAATGCGTTTACTGCCCATGAGCCTACTGTGATGTTCATAAGTCCGGCACCTGCCGCTAGCAATATTACTGTAGGTATAAGCTCTCTTGCTGTTCCGGTATAGTATGAAATTGCCACAAATAGAAGCATGAGCGCCATCGGAACAAGGGATCCTATCCTCCTGCCCATGACAATTCCAAGTTTTCTTGAAAGTCCATCGTTAACAGGACCTGAGAAAATATAGCCCAGGAGAAGCGCTGAGTCAACAGCTCCCACATAAAGACCTGTTTTAGTTACTGAATGCAAGAAAGAACCGTAAAAGTACGGAGGTATCCAGTAAAGAACCGTAAATAATATGTACCCAAAAGATATAAAAATAAGAAGTTCCCCTATTCCAGCCCAAGTCGTAAATATGAGCTTAAGAGAGATAATCCATGTGTCTTTTGTGGAGAGTGCTGAACCGGTTTTTTCTGCAGGTATGCCCCTTGAGCTCTCTATGTATTCTTTTTCCTTTTGTGAAATATAAGGATGCGTCTGTGGAGTATCTCTAACATAAAAATACCATATAGCTGCAAATATCAGTCCAATTATTCCCCAGAATATAAAGGTGAGCTGCCAACCCCAAAACTCTATCTGATACGAACCTATCAATGCCGCTATTATAGGACCGAAAGCCTGACCTGAACCGGCTAAAGTATACATGGTGGATTCTTCCTTTTGATGAGACCAAGTTTTAGCGGTTTTTGCGTTTAAAGGCCACACAGGCCCTTCGCTCGCACCCATTATTGCTCTTACTATAGCCATCGAAATAAAGTTGAACGTGGCTGCAGTTGCTGCCGTAAATGCGGACCACAAAGAAAAGAAAATAGTCATAGATTTTCTGCTTCCAAGCTTATCTGAAATCCAACCTCCTGGAAAGTTAAAGAGCGCATAAGACATAGACCAAATAAAAAGGATAAGACTTATTTTGCTTATTGCAGAAGAAGGCAATGCGCCTATTCCTGAATACCAGCCAAAAGAATAGGAAAACTTAGGTTCAGCAAGGACCCAGATCTCTCTGTCGATATAATTTATTGATATAGCTATAAACAGCAGGAAAGCAATTACCCATCTTACATGAGAAACTTTTTCTTTTATATTTGTTCCACTTACAGTTTTTTGCTCTCCCATTAAGAATTCATAATTTAATTCTATTATATAAGCTTGTTGTTTTGAATGAGACCATCCTATAATTGGTAAAACTTGACCAATTATTTGTTGCTAGAGGCTGGCACTCTGTTTATAATTTGCCATTTAACGCCATCATGCAAGCAATTTTTGATTGCTAATCACAAAATTGGTCTTTTGGCTGTATTTTTGCCATCGTAGAACATAGAATAAGCTATGGAAATTGGCATTTCCGGACTTTGTTAATCAGAAGAAGGCCCGTCCACCTCTTTGACCTGTAGTATTCTATGATGTCATGCTTCAATGCAAGTATCATTATGCCCTTCAACCTGCTTTCTTTGCTTCTGTAGTACAGCACTGAGCGCCTCTTAGTTA
>CAYFFZ010000100.1:0-2265 GCA_964342655.1 uncultured Nitrososphaerales archaeon | reverse complement strand
CTATTAGAGCTGCGGGGTTTATTCCTTTCAAGTACCTGAACCTTCCACGGCTCATGAACACGTCGCTGACTTCAAACTTAAACCTTCTAATTATCGCGTAGTCGAATACAATAACGCCTTCAACGGCCCCTAAAAGAGCTCCGTAAGTTAAAAGCCAGCCATATACGTATGAGTAAGCTCCTGAAGAATAGAAAGCCCAAGCCCCTAAAAGCATGCTGATTACTACTCCTATAACTATCCCCCTAAACCAGGTTAAGTGCTTGGAGTATGTGTTGGCTATATCGTATCCAGGTGCTACTGAGTTAGCAAATACGTTAACTACGTATGTTGCGAGCATAAAAACAAAGAGGTCAAAGTAAGCTAAAGGCCTAGGAAGTATTACTGCAGAAAGGATCACTGGATCGATTATTCCTTTTCCTGCGTTAAGCCCTAAAACCATTGTTGCCCCTGCTGATAGAATTCCCATCGCCCCAACAGCAGCCATCATTACAGGCATGGGCAGCTGGCCCACAGTTTGAGCAAACTGGGATTTTGCGAACCTTGTGAAGTCAGGCATGCTGAGGGCCATTGTAGCCCAGTAAGCTACGTTTGCGTTCGTGAAGCTGATAACTGCAAGCCAGAAGCCGAAGCCTGAAGCTCTCACTGGTATGGCCATTATCGGCGCAAAGTTCCAGTGGGCTAAGTTCATAGTATAAGCAAAGAGAAGCACAAACCCAACCAATACTATGGGCGCCGCAGCTCTAGCCAGCCACTTAAGGGCAGGCTGCCCTAGGTAAGGAGGAGATATGTAGAAGAGAAACAGCTGGGTCAGCACCACAATTATGAACGTGGGCCAGAATATTTGCGGGAAAGCAACTGAAAGGCTGTAAGCCGTTCCTGTTAAAACTATAGGTATGTGCCTAGCCAAAAGGTACATGGCTACGGCTGCTTCAGTTATTATGTAAGATTCGATGCCCCACCAGCCCATTGATATAATGGCTCTGATCCAAGAAGGTATTTGCGCTCCATAAATGCCCCATCTGGATCTGGTCAGCTGAGGTTCCGAAAGCCCGTACCTTGCTCCCCCGTGAGACTGAATTATCATTGGGATTAAAGTTATCGCGTTGCCGATAAACATTATAAGTATTGACTGCCACCAGTTTAAGCCAAAAGCTATACCTACTGCGCTTAATGTCCAAGTTGGGACTATAACGACCATCCCGAACCAGATGGCCAAGAACGTCCAGGTGCCCCACGTCCTAAGTCTAACAGGGGTTGGGTGGAAGTCTTTGTTCCAGAGGTAGCTTTCCTCTGGAAACTCTTTTAAAAGCTCTACTTGACCCCTTTCTTTATAGTACTTTGTTATGCAAGGTCTGCATATGTCTTCAGATGATTTTTGCTCAGCCATTAGATAAAGATATATGAAAAACCTGTATATAAACTTTTAAAATTCGTTTTAAAAATTTTCTAGATTAAACGATTTTTTAACATTTTAAAGCTTTTTAAAAAGACTATAGCTATGAGATGTATAATTTTGTTAAAAATTTAAATATATTTATAAAATAAGATTCTTCATAAAAGTATTCAACATTACTCGCATTGGTTTTGACAAAATTTGTTAGTATTAGATGCTTTTCCGTTTATTTGGGCTGAAATCATAAATTAGAAGATAAAAAAGGCTTTTGACAATGAATGTCTTAAGCGATTTATTTAGTAAATACAATGAAAAGAAATTAAAAATCAAAAAGATAAATAACGAACACTTCCTCGATTTTTTAGCCTATTATGCAAACTTTTTTATCCTTCAGAAATATTTTTAGTAACAACAGATCCAAAGGACGGCGAATGAGTTAGAAAAATCAATTGAAAACGGGGAAGAAGCCAAATTAAAAAATGAAAACCAAACTTATCACTTTGACGGATAATACGACCAAGCAAGGGAAGAGGAAATAAAGTTTTAGTTCCTAAAAACGTTGAGTTCCATTAGTAGACACTTTAGAGTGAGAAAAGAAATTGCAATAAATGCGTCAGCTTCTAAAAATTCAATTACCTGAAGAACTATGTTCGTAGGTTTTTTCTAAGACCCTTAAATTCTGATTTTTATGCTTTATGTTGCTCAGCTGACAGATTCAGCTTACGCACATGATTAATTTTTGAATTATTATAGAGATTTATATCGTCTTTTAAATTGTATTGATTTGTCAAAACATTATACTAAATTTTGTTAGCTCCTTTTAAAATCTAGGAAACACCTTTTATCTTCTTAATCAGCTTTTCTTTTTCGCT
>CAYFFZ010000099.1:0-2276 GCA_964342655.1 uncultured Nitrososphaerales archaeon | reverse complement strand
TTCTATTGCTTTCCAGCTTTCCATAGCTTCTTTAATCTTTTCTTCGCTAAATTCTAATTGAGACCTATAGTGAGAACTTAGCGCAAAAACTCTTAAAGTATTTGGCCCATAATTTTTTAGAAAATCCCGTATATAAATAACGTTATGAAGGCTTTTGCTCATTTTTTCCTTACCAAACTTGACCAAACCGACATGCATCCAGATTTTGGCCAACGGTTTGTCATTCAATCCTTCGCTCTGTGCTATCTCATTCTCATGGTGAGGAAATATAAGATCTTCTCCACCACCGTGAATGTCGATCGTTTCCCCGAGGTTTTTACGAATCATTGTAGAGCACTCTATATGCCAGCCCGGTCTTCCTTTACCATAGATTGTTTCAAAATAAGGTTCTTGATCGTAAAATTTCCATAACGCAAAATCAAGCGGGTTTTTCTTGTTTTCGTTAGCTTCTATTCTCGCTCCAGCTATAAGTTCCTCTTTTTTAATTTTTGATAGCTTTCCATATTCTTTAAATGAAGCAACGTCATAATAAATACCATCGGTAGATAAATAAGCGTGCCCTTTATCGATTAATCCCTGTATAAATGCAACCATGTCGTTTATGTGCTCTGTTGCACGAGGGTATAAGTCTGCTCTAAGCAAATTTAGAGCGTCAGAATCTTCAAGATAAGCTTTAATGAATTTTTCGGAAACTTCCTTATAATTAATGCCCAATTCTTTTGCTTTATTGATTATCTTGTCATCTATGTCTGTAAAATTTTGAACGTATTTGACTTTAAAACCTTCCCTTATCAGTAGCCTTCGTAATAAGTCAAAAACAATAAAAACACGTGCGTGCCCAACGTGGCTGTAATCATATACAGTAACTCCACACACATATATTTTGATCTCTGGGTTTATTTTAGGATCTAATTTTACGTAACCTTTGCTTAAAGTATCGCTAAGCGTTATAGCCACACAAAAAGATCTTCTTAACCAGATAATAAATTTTCTATATATTTATTTTATATGAGGTAAAAGAAGAAAATTCACATGCTTTTACGCGGTATTTTTGAAGTTGCATTAAATCAACAAGACTTAAAGCTATGCATCTGTTATTTTCAATTAATTTAGAAATGATTGTTTATCAATAGCCAAAAAATCAAAAAAACGATTGCTGATATGAACGTTACAAACCAGACATAGTTCATTCCAAACAATGAAACAAAACCGCCAATCAATGGTCCAATAGTATATCCAGCACCTATGCTTGATTCAAAAAGCCCAGTTCTCAATCCAAGTCCTTTGCTTTCTGTAAGCATTATTTTGTAAAGGACGTAAAAATACAAAATCCCGGAGCCATAAAAAATCAAAGAAAGCGATAGCATCTGTAACAAAAAGTTTTTGGAAATGAACAGCACTATATATAGAGCCTGAAGAATCATTCCAAAGGTAATTCCAAATCGGGGGTCCTTTTTAAAAAACGGAGCTGTAACAAACGCTAATATGATAAAAATGCTTGAAACAGACATTATTATCCCTGAACCATTGATTCCAAATTCAGCAGTAGCAAACGCTGAATAAAACGCATAAATAATAGATACAGAGAAGCCGTATAAGAAAATAGGGAAGGCTATATCTTTGCCCGGATTTATTTTTGAACCTACGTTTGTTACTTCATATTTTATAGGTTTAAAACCGAATGACAAAAAACCGCCTACGAATGATATTGCTGAAGCTATTAGAAAAGGTAAAGTAAGAATATAAGCAGAAGATGAACCCAAGAAAGGAGCTATAGAAGAAGCTGTGGACCAGCCTATTGTATAAATAGCGGTTGAAGCTTTTCTGTCATCAAAAAACTTGGTTAGTGCTTCTAATGAAGGCCAAACGAAACCCATTGCTAGTGCTTCAAGAGCTCTTATAATGATGAACACGGGGGGCAGCTTAAAGAAAACGTATAACAGAGCCACAACTGCATAAGAAAACAAGCCTATTCCTAAGGAACGTGAATATCCTACCTTTTCAGATTTTTTGCCAAGCGCATAAGCTGTAAATATATATACAACGCCGTACGAAAAACCCATTAATCCTAAAATCAACCCTGTAGCCCCTACGTTTATGGCATAAATTGGAGCGTAGAATCTTATCAGTGAAAGGGGTAGCTGGGATAAAAAGGATAGAGAAAAAAGTGTAAGAAGAAGCTTTATATTTTTATTCATTTTCTCATGCACGCTTATGCATTTTAAAAATTGAACCGAGCGAAAACTTAAAAGATGTATAATTATTTGTTCTTTTTG
>CAYFFZ010000098.1:0-2283 GCA_964342655.1 uncultured Nitrososphaerales archaeon | reverse complement strand
GTATGGTAAAGTTTTATTTTATCGGAATAGACGGCGGCATAGGAGGTTTTATTAAAAAATATATTGATGAAGGAATCCTTCCGAATTTAGCTCAGCTTGTTGATGAAGGTTCTTTTATGAAGTCTATACCTTCGATCCCGGTTGACACTCCTACTAATTGGGCAACTCTAATGAGTGGAGCTTCTTCTTTTGTACATGGCGTAATAAGTTTTACGACTCATCTTCCCGGAGAATGTCCTAAAGAAGGACAATATATTAGGAGAACCCAATATTCTGATTTTAGCAAAGCTGAATATTTATGGAAGACAATGGAAAGGAACGGATTGAGGCCAGCTGTTATAAATTACCCTGTAGGATGGCCACCTCAGGTTACCAATGGACTAATAATAGGTGGGCTTACGCCAGGAGGAGATATTTGGCGGGTTTTTAAACCTGTTATTTTTTCAAATGTTGATCCGAAGTTTATTGGCAATTGGATCAAGGGTGTTTTTCCAAGTTATGAAACGCTAAAAATAAATAAAGATCTAAGATTTTCATTTGATTTAGCGGGTATAATCTTAGAAGGAAGAATCATGCCAGATAGAAATGCAGCATCATTTAAGGTAATTAAAGGAGGGTATGATTTTATTTTAAAAGAAGGGGAATGGAGCGATTGGATCTTTGCGGATGCTAACTCTGGAAAAGTTGCTTTCAGAATTAAACTTGTTAGATTAAAGTTATCGATAAACCCTGAAATAACTGTTTATGTAACTCAGGGATTCAATGCTCAAGGATGGGCTTATCCAGCTGGTTTAGAGGATGCACTCATAGATACAGCCGGCCCGTGGGTGGAAGGCTTTGATATGCCTTTTATTTCCGATACAAAAAGGCCTTACGGGCCTACAAACCTTAGCCCTGAGCTTCAGCTCGAGCACGCCGAGATTTATTCTGATTGGTTTGTTAAGGCGTTGAGCGTTTTAAAAGAACAAGCCGGTTATGACGGTCTGATAATGCATTACCATCTTATAGATTCTCTAAACCATACATACCTGTCTCTTTTAGACAGAGAAAACCCTGCTTATGATGAAAAGAAAGCAGAAGCTGTTGAAGCAGTTTTCAGAAAAGCATATAGAGTAATAGACAGAATGATAGGAAAAATACTTGAACTAAGAGACCATGAATCTACAGTAATAATTACTTCCGATCATGGTGCACTTCCTTGCTGGAAATACGTATCTTTAGAAGCGGCTCTAAGCAAAGCAGGTTTGATGAAGTACGAACAAAAAAGTGATAATTATTTTTATGTAGACATGACAAGGACTTATGTTTTCCCGTATCACGATCCAGTGCAGATATGGGTCAACCTTAAAGATAGAGAAAAAGGAGGAATAGTAGATAATAGTGATTATGAAAGCGTGCTCGAGAGCACTATCGATGCACTTTACTCTATAAGAGACCCTGATAACAACTCGAGGGTCATAAAACTAGCATTAAGAAAGGAAAGCTGGAGCAGGGGTAAAGCAGAAGAAAGGATGGGAGATATCTTGCTGTTTTTTAATAAAGGTTACTGCAACTGGGATGGAACTACCGAATCCTTAAAGTTTGATACTTTAAGCAAAGAAAGAATTGAACAGATAGTTTCCGAAAAGTATGATGTGGCAGGTCATCATACTACGTACTTGCCAAGTGAGTCGTATGGCTATTTTGAAAATCATGCTTTTACGATTTTCTCAGGAAAAGGGATAGAGCACACAAACGGCCTTAAAATAGAATTACGTGATGTCGCGCCAACTATATCATACTTGATTGATATTCCTGCGCCATCCGATACTGATGGAAAAATAATTTATGAAATTTTGAAATAAAGCTTTCTAATCTTAAGAATATTGTAAAGTATTAACGGTTTTTTAGCTAAATATTAAAATATAAAAATCAATAGGCGGGCATGGAGGGCACGGAAGAAGTCTGGCGCTATAAGGAAGGTATTGGAAAGACAGACTGGCTCAAAGAGCTTTATCTTTTCTATACTCAGCTAGCCGCAGGCTCTCTGCTCATAATTCCTGCTATAGTGCTTCCACTTTATTATAAGACCAGTGTTGCAGCGGAAGAGTACATGTTCTTCCTTGAGTTCTTCGGCATGCTTGTCGGCTCGTTGCTTATCTCAGGAGCCTCTGACAGAATAGGAAGGAGGCCTGCTTTAGCTTTATCTTTGGTTCTTTATTCGGTTGGCTCATTCATACCGTTTATAGACCGTTCTTTTTACTCGCTTGTGGCTTCTATGCTTATAATGGGTTCCGGCATAGG
>CAYFFZ010000097.1:0-2312 GCA_964342655.1 uncultured Nitrososphaerales archaeon | reverse complement strand
GTAGCATATGTTTTAGATTTTAAACCTAACTCTGAATCATTAACGATAAAAGGTAAAAGAGGCACGATAGTTCAAGCAATAGGTAAAGATTATTTTATGTTGCTTGAACTTTTAGGTATACCGGGAGTAAATTTTGTGATATTGGAAAAAGTGAATATTAGTAAGGATAAAAGAGAAAAAGTACTAAGCGTTCTTGGAAAGTTAAAGTATGAGAATCTTTCATCTATAGCTAAAAACGCGTTGCCTCAAGCCGTTGAAACTATAGTTTTAGAAAGCGAGCAACGGTTTGTTAGTTTTTTTAATGCGGCCATGCCAGTAACACCGAGATTAAATTCTTTAGAACTAATACCTGGAATAGGTAAAACTCTTATGAATATAATTATAAAAGAAAAAGAGAAAAGGCCTTTTACGAGTTTTAAAGACATAGAAGAGAGAGTGGGTTTAAAGGATCCAGCAAAGAAAATTGCCGAGCGTATTTTAGAAGAATTAAAAGGTAATCAGCAAATTTACCTCTTTGTTAAACAATTCAAAGAATAGCCGTTGTTCTTAAATAAATATTTTATATTTGCACGGAGTTCTTTCTGTCTATATTATAGGTGAGATAATTGAACGAATTAGAAATCATCGAAATAATTCGAAAGATGTTTGAGGTTCGTGACTATCCTTTAACAGACGATGTGGCTTATTTGACGAATGGCTGGGCATATAAAGTGGACATGCTCGTTAAAAGCACGGATGTACCAGAAGGTATGAACGGTTTTCAGGTAGGAAGGAAATCGGTTGCTGCAGTTCTTTCTGATCTATCGACTAAGGGTGTTAAACCAATATTTATGATGTTGAGTTTTGCATTTCAAGCCGGTATAACTAACGCGTATATTACTGAAGTTCTTGAAGGAATAAAACAAATGACCTCTAAATATAAAATGGTTTTAGTCGGCGGCGATGTAAATAAAGCCAATGATACAGTTATAGATTGTATTATAGCAGGCAAATACAAAAAAAGGGTTTTAAGAAGTGGGGCACGCGTGGGTGATGGCGTTTATGTGGTGGGGGATTTCGGTTTAACAACTATAGGGCTTGATTATCTACTTAACAAAAAACCAATTATTAATGAAAAATTAAAAAAATATGCTTTAAAGGCCGTATATGAACCTGATCCACCTGTTAACTTTAATATTGAAGTAATAAATACAGGTTATGTAACTGCTTCTATGGACTCAAGCGACGGTTTAGCTTACACACTTAATGAGATCGCACAACAAAGCAACGTAAAAATTTTAATAAACAATTATCCAATGAGTGAAGAAATTAAAAAATTAATTGAGTCTGAAGGAAGAGATCCTTTAAATGATTCGCTTTATGGAGGAGAAGAATATCAAATGGTATTTACATTTAATCAAGAAAAAGATTTTCTTCTGAATAAACTCGCTAAAAAACATAACGTCAAAGTTTTTAAGATAGGTAAGGTAGAAGGCGGAAACGGTGTATTTTTAAGCAATGGTAAAAAAGTTGAAAAGAAGGGATGGGTTTTTAATTTTTAGCCCTTTTGTCCTTTAAAATAATCTTCTCTATCTCTTTATGGAAATAAACCCACTCTCTACCAACTTTTTTTCTTGATAGCTCTCCCTTATCATACATTCTTCGTAAATAAGTTGAAATTATAGGTAACTTAACGCTTGTTTTAAAGCGATCTTCTAACGCGTTTTGAACGTCCTTAGAAGTAAACCCATTTAGAGGCATGTCTTTAACTAATGATTTTATTTTAGTGTATAGATCTTTTTCAGAGTTATCTTTTAGACCGTCTTCGTTTGAATTATCAAAAGATGATGAAGATAAAAGATCATATAGCTCTAGAAGTCGCAATACCTTACTTTTTTCTATATCCCCCTCTACTTTAAAAGAATATCTAGCACCATTATCATCTTCAAATTCTAATTTTATGGCTTTCTTTGGCAAGCCTCTTTGTTTTTGTTAACAAATTTAAATAATAAACATATTTAGTAATTTTTGTTAACAAGTTATCAAAGATTCTAAGAAAGATCTATGACCTTAACCTACAATTAACTTATGTTTATTGGGTTTTATTTATAAAAAGAACTATAGTGGCTCCAGTGGAAATAAAGGGGTTAATTTACAGTTAATGATTGATAATAAGGTTGCATTTGCTCCAGTGGAAATAAAGGGGTTCAATATTCATTTGTTAAAACATCATATTAACAAAAAATTAACAAATTAAAATGATGAACACTTCCACCCCTATATTTCATTTGTATCTATTGCTACTCCTCCTAATACAGAATATGAATATGAAG
>CAYFFZ010000096.1:0-2380 GCA_964342655.1 uncultured Nitrososphaerales archaeon | reverse complement strand
TACAGCAGGCGTTTTTCATTTTATTAATGTCTAAGTATAATTATGCTGGAGTAGATTTAGGTTCATCGTTTATAAAAGGGTCTGTTCTGGATGAAGATGGGACTCATTTAGTAACCGTCAGATCTCAAGCTCCTCAGATATTATCTCCAAAAACAGGATGGACGGAGATAGATCCCTTTGAATATTACTTTATATTCAGGAGATTTCTAAGAAAACTTTTGAAATATGTAAAATCGGACAAAATATACCTGGGTTTTTCTTCTATGGCGCCTGTATTCATACCAATTGATAACGAATGTTACCCTCTGTATCGCGGTATTTTGTACAATGATACCCGAGCAAAAAAAGAAATTGAAGAATTAAAACCGTTAATAGGGGATATAGTTTTCAAAGAAAACGGTAATCCTTTAAACAATCAGCAATGGTTGCCTAAGATTTTGTGGTATAGGAAAAACTATCCGAATCTCTATGAAAAAACTTGGAAATTTATTGAACTAACAACTTTTATAATATGCAAGCTGACGAACAAAGTGACAACCGACATTACAATGCTACAAGAAGAAGGCGTGCTGAACTATCAGAAAAAAGAAATTTCAGATAAAATACTCGAGGCGATGAATCTAAAGCGCGAATTGCTACCAGATCATATAAATTTAAACGAAATGTTAGAATCGTTCAGTATTGATGGTAAAGAATTTTATGTTAACGCGGGCACCATAGACCTTATAGGATCGTCGGTATCATTAAACATGCTTGAAAAAGATAAGCTTGCAATAATCCTTGGATCCACGGGTGTAATAAACTATTCAGCAACAGACCCAAAACCAGATAAAAGGCTTTACTTAGATCTGAGCCCGGTACCTGGAATATATTATGTTAACGGATGCACTTCAGCCGCAGGAATATTCCTTGATTACATTATGTACCTTTTAGGGATGAAAGGTAAGTTTAAAAAAATGGACAAGTACTATTCCGAAAACGAAGTAGAAACCTCAGGCTTGGTAATGTTACCGTATATTTTAGGCGAAAGAACACCGATATTCGATCCATATGCAAAATCTGTGATATTTGGAATTACTAATCTTCACAACAAGATGCATCTTATAAAAGCGGCAATAGAATCTATAGCTTTTTCAATGAAACATCATTATGAAATACTTCAAGAATTGAACTATAATTTTGATCGGGTTTATTTAACAGGCGGTTTATCTAACCTGAAGATAGTACAGAAAACGCTGCCTTCAGTATTAGAAGTTCCAATGATAAAGATTGAAGAAGGCGATGAGACAATAGGCGATGCCAGAATAGCGATGGTAGGTTCAAAAAATTATAAATGGGGAGATATAAAATCTTTAGGAGAAAAATCAATTTTTGGTTATAAGCTAAATTACGAAAAAATACCCTATTATGATAAAAATTATGCAATTTATAAAGAACTCTACACAAGGTTAAAAGACATGTTTAAAACGTGTCAATAGGTTTTTAGTTTAATAATTATTTATATAACGCTTTAGCTATTGCTGGATAGATTTCAACAAAACTAATCGGACTAAGCACTGTATCTGTACCTATAAGCGCTTTAAAGTTATGTTCCACAAGTTTGTGATAAGCTCCTTCAACCAGTAATGGGTGAACGCACGCAACATAAATGTCGTTTGCACCAAGGCTTTTTAATAATTTTGATGCCTCGATTATCGTTCCACCAGTGCTTATTATATCGTCTATAATTATTACATCTTTTCCTTTAACGTCAGCTTGACCCTTAACCTGTACCTCTCTGCCCGATAATCTTTTTTTACTAAATACGCCATATTCTAGGTTAAGGTCCTTCGCTACAAGGTCTGCCCATTGTTTGGCTTCATCGTCAGGTCCTATAACTACTGCATTAGAATATTTGAAGTGACTCTTTATGTAGTCAGCTATCTCATGTACACCCGTAATATTAATAAATTTAGAGCCAAAAACCTTAGAAGGATCAGTTATTCTGTGAAGGTGCATGTCTACAGTTATGATCTGGTCAATGTTTAAAGATTTAAACATATCAGCTATCGTAAGCACGCTCACGGCTTCACCAGCATTAAACATTTCGTCCTGCCTAGCATAAGCTAAGTACGGAATTACAGCTACGATTGATTTAGCATTTTGTTTTTTTAAAGCATCCAAGGTTAAGATTGTTTCAACAAGTGATCTGTTTGGATTTGGTTGGAGGCTGTTAACATAAATAACTTCCCTTTGCTTTACATCCAAAGGTATTCTGACATAAAGTTCATTGTCAGGAAATTCTTTTACCTCGACTAATGAATAGTCTGCGTTAATTTTTTTAGAAAGCTTATACGCTATATGCCTTGAATTACTTCCTCCTAAGATTAATTCTGTCATG
>CAYFFZ010000095.1:0-2382 GCA_964342655.1 uncultured Nitrososphaerales archaeon | reverse complement strand
TTCGAAGGATTTCAAAGCCCATGATATTACGCTTTATTTTTAGCGTTTAAAAATTTTTTATATTGCTTAGCATCGCTATTCTAAAATCTTTTCAACGTTATCATCCTTAATTTTTCTGAGCTTTACCAAGAATTCATAGAGGGGTATTATTTCCGAGGTAATAAAACCTATATCTAAATGAAGATCCTTTTTTATGTTTTCTAATAAAGCGCGGTAGATTTGCCTTTTATAATTTTCTTGAATAACTGGAAACGGTATTAGATATTGGTTATAATTCCCTTTAACATTGTATATGGTAGCTGTCAAAAACGCGTTAAAATATCTAAGCATTCTCCATTCTTGATATTTTTTGATCCTACCTAAAAGAAGGTCTGCTTCAGATAACCATCTTGATCTTAAATCTAGATCTATTGGTTGATTGTAAAACAATGTTGCCGCTACAGCTGATATCTTTGTATCAGGATCATCCTGCCAGTTTGAAATATAGTGATAGGCTTCCATAAAGTTCTTTGCATACATTGCATTCTTTATGGCATCTTCAGCTGAGTATTTTATATCTTTAAAAACTATGCTTTCTTGGGCTACCTGTAATTGGTTTACTGCATATCTTATATCGCCCGATGACTCATAAATTATGTTTTTTATTTGCTCGTCTATAATTCTCAGTTTTTCTTTTTCAGCTATATTTTTAAGCCATAAAAATATTTCTCTGCTTGGTACTTTTTTCCATTCAATTATAATAGATATCTTTGCTATATCTTTCATAAAATCTTTCATCTCATTTGCCGCCATTATTACAGGAACGTTAGATTCCGGTATCCATTCTTGCAAGTAATTTATTCCTCCTGCATCGCCTTTTGAATACATTCCATCGATTTCATCAAGAAAAACTATAACCCTTTGTCCAAAAAGGTTCACAGGTTCCACATTCCTTAAAGTTGCATCCAGCTTATCTTTAGTTCTTACATCGCTTGCATTTAGTTCAAGAACAAAAAGGTTGAAGTCATTGGCGAGCGCTTTTATCGAAGTGGTTTTACCCGTACCTGGAGGTCCAACTATCAAAAGCGGCTTAGATCCTTTTTTCCAGTTTTTAATCCACGTGATTATTTTGCTTCTTCCTTCTTCGTTTCCTATCATATAAAAAATTGATTTTGGTCTGTATTTTTCAGACCACATAACCTACAACCCCACTTACAAGGAATACTAGCAAAGCTCCAAACATCATTAATAGTATCCTGTTTTTAACATATATGGCTTTTTTTCCATCAGGGTTTTTTATTAATCCGTATGTATACTTTATCATGAGGGTGTCGACAATCAATATCAAAATCAAATAAACATACCAGAATTTAAAGTATGGTAAAGGCAAAAATGAAAGAATTACGGCTATGATCATTAGAATAAAAGCGTACACTGAAGCTTTTTTAGCCCCCTTTGTAATTGTCACAGTTTTTACGCCTTTCTTTTTATCGCCTTCTTCATCGCTTATCCCTTTAATGATTTCTCTGCTGGTTCCTGCAAAAAAAGCTACACCGGCAAGTATAAACGGCAATGGTCCAAATCTCATAGATATTATTGATCCGTAAATAAAAGGTATGGCCATAGAAGAAGCGACCAAAAAATTACCTATCAGGCCTGATTTTTTGAATCTCCAACTATAAAGATATGATATAAAAGCGAAGAGAATCGCTATCACCAAAGAGAATAAATTTATCAAAGCTGAAATTGCTAGGCCTGCAACTAATAAAAAAACTGCTAAGATTAGAGCGTCCTTTATTTTTACTTTACCTGATGCAAGGGGCCTGTTAGGAGCGTTGACCTTATCGATTTCTATGTCGTAGTAATCATTTATTATCATCGCGTAAGCTGTTATAAAAAAACCTACTAAGAACCCCATGGTCAAAATCAAGGGATTATAGTATTCCTCTAATAAGGCACCTACTATGACTCCAAACCCGCTTAAAATGCAGTTTGGTATTCGAATAAGCTTAATTATTTCCTTCAATATTATCTTCACTTAGTTGAAATAGCCTATAAAATATTATCTCTCCATTCCTTTCAACTATTGCTATTACCGGTTCTTTTTTATGCTTTATAGATATCTTAACAAAATCCTTAAGATCTGTTATTTTATATCTACCTCCTTCAGGGAGTATTTTTATATAATAAATGTTTGAAGTGTTTAAATTAGCGATAAAGTCGAAAAATTCAGATTGTATGTCTTCCACTGAATACCCGTTTTGTCTGAGTTCTCTGTAAACAAGCAGTTTTTCTATACTAAGATTTAGAAGAGATTTATATTTTTGAAAATAACCTTCGTGATTAATTGAATTGCCTTTTTCATCAAAGAATTGTAGCTGATTATCTTGCAGTAGATAGAAT
>CAYFFZ010000094.1:0-2435 GCA_964342655.1 uncultured Nitrososphaerales archaeon | reverse complement strand
TCCTTTGCCCTTTCAATTATAGCTAAATGCCCTGCACCTTTTAACACTATAAGTTTGCTGTTAGGAATATATTGATTGATGATATAAGAGTTTGACGGGTTTACAACCTTATCCATATCGCCAGTAACTATGAGTGTGGGACATTTTATTTTTTTCATCTGATCCTTAAAATCAAAAGTCAGAGTTGCTGCCAGTTGATTTTTATAAGCGATAGGGTCTTCATCAAAATTCATTCTAAGCTCAATTATTTCTTCAATTTTTTTAATGTTGTTTTTAACAAACTCATCTGAAAACGCCACCTTCATTCTTTCGAGCATAGCTTGTTTTTTGTCAAGCGTTGCATCAGGAGGTTTTAAAAGCACTTCGAGAGCCTCTTTACTTGGAGGAAGAGAATAAATACCAAAATTAGTCTCGCCCAGTATTAGGCCATTAACTAAGTTGCCGTAGCTTACGGCAAACTGCATAGCTATCATCCCTCCCATTGAAACCCCCCAGATGAATGTTTTTTTAATATTTAGGTGGCTTAAAAGGTCAGCAATATCATTTGCAAATTCTTGCATTGTGTAAGGTTTATTTGGTTTGGCCGAGAGCCCAACCCCCCTGTTGTCAAAAATTATCAATTTAAATAGTTCTGAGAGTTGCAGCTGTTCTTTCCACATCCAGTGCGCGTAACCTAACCCTTCAACAAGCGTTAATGCTTCACCATTTCCTAAAACTTCATAATAAATTGATGTTCCATCTCGAGTTGTAGCATATCCTTTTGTCATTTTTGATCTTAATCAGATATCTGTTCTAACCTTAATTTTGTTGTCCTTGGGCCTGTAAGAACTATCAAGGTTGCTATGATCTCAAATATTCCAAGCAGTATGAACGTTGTAACACCAGTTGAAAGCGGTTTATATGGATTGAAAACAAGATAGACTATAAATGGCACTATGGCCCCACCAAGGTGGCCGATTCCATCTGCAAGAGCAAACCCTGTTGCCCTTGCCCTTGTAGGGAAAAGCTCTGCTGTATAGGTGTAAGCTGGAACCGCGAATGCGGTCGCAAAGGCTGCCAAAAAAGCGCCTATCGTCAAAATTATTGCTGAGTGCATATATACTGACAAGGCATATAGAAAAACTGCTAGCGTAGCAATGCTAAAAGCTGACGCAACCAGATATTTTCTTTCCCATTTATCTGCTATTGGAGCCATTGAAAGCGCGCCTACTATGTATCCAATGCTTCCCAGTCCTATATACCAAGTTGCTGTTGTAAAAGTGAATCCTGCGGCTATAAATATATATGGCCCAAACCCGATTACACCATAAGCCAGCATATAATCAAAAAACCAGAACAATATGGCCATTATAAGCCTTGGCGCATATTTTCTGTTAAAGAGTTCTGCGGTAGGATATTTTGTAAGAGTCTTTTCAGGAAGAGGTGGAGGTACGGGAGGTAATGTTCCTAGTTTTTTCTGAACGTAATTTTCAAGTGTGGTTACAACTTTTTCTGCTTCATCTATCTTTCCCTTTATAGTTAACCACCTAGGGCTTTCTGGCATGCTGTACCTCAAAGGCACTATTATCAACGCCACAACTGCCGCTATACCAAAGAGGTATCTCCAGCCGTTTTCAGATATCGGTATTAGCGCCAAAGCTATGAACGGCGTTAAAGCGAATCCTAAAGCCCCCGCTAAATATGTAAACTGGACCATCTTTCCCCTCATATGTACGGGAGTTATTTCTGCTATGAATGTATTAATAATGGCAATTTCAGCGCCTATTCCTAGACCAGTTATAAACCTGCTACCTATAAGCATATAAGCGTTTATCGAAAAAGCGCTGCCTAAAGATCCTATTGTTATCAGTAGCGCATTGGTTATGAGTCCTATTCGTCTACCCCAATAATCGCTAATTGTTGCTACAAAATATGCCCCTATTATATAGCCAAAAAGTGTCGCAGATACGGATTCGCTTATGGCTAATTCTGTCATATGTAGCTGCAAAACCATTGGTGAAATTACAGCAAAAGAAAGTGTTAGAATATCATAAAAAGCAAAGAAATATCCGACACCGATTATCACCATCCAACTAACTGGGTATGGCCGTATAGGAAGCCTATCTATTCTAGCTCTAATTTCGCCCAATTTATATTCGATATTTGACACCTGGGTCACCTGTTAATTTTATTATAATAAATAAAATTTAAACTTTTCTTTTTAAGACATGGATATTGGACGGATAAACAAATTCAAGTAAAGGTTAAGGTGCGGATCGCTCCTATCAGTGTTATGAAGCTTGACCCACTTAAAACACTAACAGAAGCGATCCGCAATCATGGTATATTCAAACGGAATAAAAAACCTATCGAAGAAAAAGCATTAGCCGTTTTGCTGTATATATCTGGTCTATCTTCGTGGCAGATAGCTGAAGAAATGAATGTTTCTCATTCAT
>CAYFFZ010000093.1:0-2557 GCA_964342655.1 uncultured Nitrososphaerales archaeon | reverse complement strand
CAAGTGCAACCTGTTCACTTTAGTAACCATTCCTTTTAAACGCTACAACTAAATTGACAAAAGAAAAAGCATCAGCCGTTTTGCTATACATATCTGGTCTATCTTTGTGGCAGATAGCGGAACGGCTCGGCGTATCTTTTACATTTGTTTGTTTCCGATAACAATTTTTATTGTTTGATGTTTGGCATTTCAAAAACAAGGTGACACATCGCATGAATAATCGGAAAGATCTAAGGTAGACTGTTCGCTGTTATAATAAGCACCAACTATGACTTCAAGGTAATAGTAATAGGCAAGTAGACATGGAGCATCCTTATCTATGAGGACGACAATTTTATCGCTGAACACCTTCTTCCCTTTTACAACATCCTTATATTTTTCAAATTTTATTTTATCGCTCTTTTTTAAATATTCATCATTCTTTATGTACGCAGGTATTTCATTTTCTGAGCTTATGCGTTCCCTGCTCAGCCTAACGCCTTTAAGTTTGATGTTTGATACTAAGTGATAAAAAAAGCTATAGTAGTTTAAGTTTTGAGTTGAAACCTGCTTGAATACAGCCGCCTTCGTCTTTATCTCATTCGCTAGAAGGCTTGAATCTTCTGAAAGCGCTGCCCTTACAAAAGCTTTTGCTTTCATCCTGTCAACGAAGACATTAAGCACCCATTCCCCAACCTTTTTATCTTTGAACTTATTGTCTGAGCTTATTCTATACGTATATACGCAACCGTGCCTTACTTCTCTATCCCCAACATCGTACCATGAACCTTTCTGAACCTTTATAAGCTCTGGAAGCATTTACAATGTTTAAAACTGTTTTCGTATATATTAACGTTAAGAGTTTAAGCCCTTGTCAGATAAAATATTCAGAGAAGGTTAAGCTCCTTTATCTTATTAAGCACTTCCCTCGAGTGGCCGTTCGGATTTACCTTCTCAAAAACAAATCTAACTTTCTGATCTTTATCGATTATGTAAGTGATTCTTTTTGTAAAAAGGGGGCCATCTGCACCGTAAAGCTTTATCACCTCCTTTTTCTGATCTGACAGAATATCAAAGTTAAGGTGCTTATCCTCATGAAATTTTTTATGTGATTCTACGCTGTCTGAGCTGACCCCAAGGACCACTATTCCATATTTTTTGAGATCGTTCATCGAATCTCTAAAGTCGCATGCTTCTGTAGTGCATCCCGGAGTATTGTCCTTTGGATAAAAGTACAGAACAACAATCTTTCCCCTATAATCGCTGAGCTTTACTTTGCCTCCGTCCTGTTTAGGTAATTCAAAATCCGGTGCTTGTAAACCTATATCTATCACGGGTCTTAATCTATGACTTATGAATATTAAGGTTCTTAGAAGTTTTTAGAAAAACTTGCTTTATTCATGAAAATTGCTTACTATAATTGAAAGCTTGTCTAAAGTTGTATATATTTTGTAAGGATATTTATATGATATAAAGTACAGCAGCTAATTCATGAGTTAAATCAAAGATTCAGGTTAAACGAGCATTATTTGAGCTATTGACCGCACTTGCTTCTGAATCCTGACAATGGCTAATATACCAGAAAAGTTTTCTTCAAGAACCTTTTATTGGAGCCCATAAAAGTCCAATGACCCCTCCCAAAAACATCAAAAATGATCCTAAGAAAAAACCGAAAAGCGTCGGATATGCAAAGATAGAGGCAACTATTTCAAGTATCGACCCAATAAAAACATCCCCTCGGTAGCCTCTTGACATAAAATATATTCCAACCGTTCCAACGAGTATTATTATGAATCCAAAGACCATGAGAGCCGCAGATCGGGCTATTATAAAGGGCCCTATTCTCTTTATCGTAAAGGCTGAGTATAAGAAAACGGCAAATAGCTCAAAGATGAGAGCCATAGCCTGAAGCACAAGCCCCAATGATGCCATAATTATAGCGGCTACCGGTTTGCCCATACCAAAAATTTTCATTACAATTATATAACCTTATAAAATTATTGATTGCCAATTGGTTGTAAAAAAAGGTAAGCAAATGCGCGCGATGAGTTTTTAAAAACCTGTTAAATTATGCTGTGGCCCTCTTTTGAATACCGCAATTAATAAAATAGAACCTAATATTTCGGTTACAGATAGCTGAGACAATCAAAATTTTTCACGCTAAAACGTCACAACAGCATATCCTTCTTCTATCTTTTTAACCGTATGCACGCCACCCATCACTTCATCTGCTACCGGCATGACCATTTCTTTATTAAACCCCAGGCCCTTTACGGAGACTTCACAATAAGCAACATCTATACCTGAGTCCTTCATAGACCTTATCATGCCTTCCATCTGCTGGGCTGTGGCGGCGTCCTTTAGCAGGTTTTCAACACCTCTTCCGAGAAACATGAAGGAAACTTCAGCACCGGCATTTTTTCTAGCTCCCAGCGCAAAGTTCACAGCCATGTTCGTATTGTTTATGTCTTCTCTTCCTGAAGTACAGATGACAAATAATTTTACTGCCATAATGTCATATAGCAACAATATGCATATAACTTTTTGCAAAATTTTGCATTTTAGTCTAAAAAATGAA
>CAYFFZ010000092.1:0-2570 GCA_964342655.1 uncultured Nitrososphaerales archaeon | reverse complement strand
GCTTCAAAGGTCCAGATAGTGCTTGACGGAGGAGCATATGCATCTCTGGGCGTTCTCGTTATAGTCAGGGCTACGTTCCACGCAAACGGTCCATACGAGATACCAAATGTCTGGAACGACGGTTATAAAGTCTACACCAATAACACATATACAGGTAGCTTCAGGGGCTTTGGAGCACCTCAAGCTATATTTGCGGCAGAATCTCAGATGGATGAAATAGCAAAGAAACTTAACATGGACCCCCTGGATCTCAGGCTCATGAATATGCTGAGACCAGGATCAAGAACTAGCACAGGACAGCTTATGGATGAGAGCTGCGGACTCCCCGAGTGCCTTAACGCTGTAATTGATGCAAGCGATTACCGCAACAAAAAGAAGCTTTATGCAAAGCAGGAAGGAAAGGTTAAAAGAGGGATAGGAATAGCAATGCTTCATCATGGTAACGCCCTTGGGCCCGAAGGTAACGATTATGCTTATGTTCACCTTTCAGTGGAGAAAAATGGCAAGATTCATCTAGGAACCGGATTGACCGAATTTGGAACAGGAGCTATATCTGGATTGGCACAGATAGCTGCAAGCGCGTTGGGCGTTCCGATTGATTATTTCACAATTGACAGGCCTGACACGCTGATCCACCATGAGACTGGACCAACAGTTGCCTCAAGAGTTATAGCTATAGGTGGCAACGCTGCAAGAGATGCGGCAATCAAGTTAAAACAGAAGCTCATACCGGTTGCATCTAAGATACTTAACTGCAACGTTGACGATGTCCAGATTGTTGATGGTTACGCTTTCTGCAAGGGCAAAGAAAGCAAGAGCATTCCCTGGGAAGAGATGGTAAGGGAAGCTTATGAGGCAAACATAGAGCTGAATGTGCTTGGATACTACATGGCGCCATCTTGCAAGTGGGACGAAGAAACAGGTCTCGGATCACCATACAATCAATATACGTTTGGAGCTGCGGTTGCTGAAGTTGAGGTAGATACAGAAACCGGATTGTACAAAGTGCTCAATTACTATGTTGCATTCGACGTTGGAAGAGCTATAAACCCGAAGAGCGTTAAGGGTCAGATACTTGGCGGAACAGTTCAGGGCTTGGGTTATGCAATGATGGAGGAGCTAATTCACAAAGACGGATATGTAGTCAATCCCAATCTCAAAGACTACTATATACCTACAAGCCTGGACATACCTGAAAATATACAGGTTTTCATAATCGAAAAACCGGGAAGCATGGGACCTTACGGAGCCAAAATAGTTGCTGAACCCCCTGTTGTTCTTCCAGGACCTGTTGTGAGAAACGCTATAATGAACGCGATAGGCAACGGCGTAAACAGCCTTCCCATAACTTCTGAAAAGGTTTACAGGGCTATCAAAGGTTAGCCCTTTATTTTTTATAAAGACTTATATTTTTATTATAATTTATTTTAAAAGACTAATGCAAGGCAACGCAAGAAAAATCTTTATTGTACATACAGATCTCGATGGTGTATGTTCAGGAGCCATAGCAAAAAGAGCTTTCGGAAACGACATAAAGATAATGTTCGCTGGACCTAGAACGCTTTACGATTCTTTGAAAAAGATAGGAAGCTGCAGTATGCTCGGAATAGCAGACGTTGCATTAAATCATTCTGATTACGAAAAAGTTGAAAGGGAGATTCTTAGGCTTAAAGATTCAGGCTGCGAAATAATCTGGGTAGACCATCACGAATGGGCTGAAGATGATAAAAAGATTTCCCAGCATGTGAAGTTGATACTTGAAAAATCTCCAAGCGCGGCTTCAATACTTTACAGAGTTTTTGCTAAGAATGATAAAATAGCTGAAAAAATAGCTGAAATAGCGGACGATGGTGACAGTAACAGAAACGAACTTGAGCTTACACTTGCGTATAAAATAGGTACCAGGAGTAACAGAGAAAGGCACGAACTGATAAACATGTTCTCCAGTGGAATTTTTTATAACACGAGGGTGGAAGAATGGAAGAAGCAGGTCGAAGAAGAAAAAAAGATTATAGATGACTTTGTTAAAAAAGCCAACGTATTTAACTCAGCCTCTGGATTAAAAATTGCCGTTGTAGATCTTAGAGGATTAAGGCTCATAGGATCATTGCTAGCAAAAAAACTTCAGCAGGAAGGCGTTGATGTAATTTTTGTACTTTACACTGATAGGACTGGCGTGCTTTACGGTGACGGAAAAGTTAACCTTCTAAATCTTGCTTTAAAATACAACGGAGGGGGTCATCCAAACGCATGCGGTGTAAATTTTAAACTGAACTTTTTTGATAAGATATTAACAAAATTTAATACAAAGTATATTCCCAATCAAGCTAAAAAACTGTTAAATGATTTAAAAGAAATTTGATTTTAATTTTTAAAAATATTGATGAACCAATTTTCGTAGCCTTGCTCTAAATATTCGTAGTATGCAGTTAAAGCCTTTGTTTTAATTAGTTTATATTTTTATTTAATATACATTATATAATGTATATTTTTAATACGAAAATAATCATTCTCAGAAAGTATTGAGCTCTTATTTTTAAAAAATTTAAATATAAGATATTGTTAATATT
>CAYFFZ010000091.1:0-2587 GCA_964342655.1 uncultured Nitrososphaerales archaeon | reverse complement strand
CGCTAAAATAAACGAAAGGGTTGAAAAGGTTTTGCCTGAGCTCGTTAAGATCATTCATAACAAAATTAATGCGCATTAAGCACAATTGGCAAATTAAATTTTACTGCTAATTGTTTAATAATATTATAGTTCGATTCGAAATGTTTTTAAAAATAAAAATTAGCCTTTACATAACTTGTTAGTTCGATCTAAGTTAAGAAAAATTATTTTTTAAATTTATAAAGCATAAGCGCTATTATAAAACTATTAACTTATAGGCAAAGTAAGATCTTAAAGACATTTGGAAAAAATAACCTTTATATTCATGTACCTATTAAAAACACTTTATGTCTAAGCAAGAAGGCGGAAAAGTAATAACAGATATACCTCCAAGGCTTGACAGAGTGCCCCTAACACGCTGGCATTATTATATTTTATTTATTCTCGGAAGCGGTCTTTTTCTTGAAGGCTTTACTGTTAGCATAGCGGGCACTCAGTTAGGAACTATTGAAAAGATCTTACACCTTAGTACTTTAGAAGCTCTTTCGGTCACACCAATATTTCTGATTGGAGAATTATTTGGCGCTGTCATACTAGGCTATTTAGCTGATAGCAAAGGAAGAAAGGCTCTGTTCCTTACCAGTTTGGCGATAATAATGACTGGAGATGTGCTTGTCGGCATTCTCTTTATCTTACATGGACTTAACTACCCCTTGTTTATAACGCTAAGGGCCATAACAGGCTTTGGTGTAGGAGGAGAATTTGGGGCCTCAATATCCGCATTGCAAGAATTCACGCCGGCAAGAATCAGAGGGTTTTTCACAGGAACTGGTAACGCCGTTCTTTTCGACTTCGGTACAGTAGTGGCATCGCTTGTAGCGGCGCTTTTATTATCATTGTTGCCCACTTCCACCGCTGTAGGAACAGCATTTCTAATAGGAGTCATAATGGCAGTAGCTATATACATAGGAAGGATAGGTCTTCCAGAGTCCCCAAGGTATCTGCTATCTAAAGGGAGGATAGAAGAAGCGGAAAAGATCGTTGAGGGTGTTGAAAGACACGCTACTGAAAAAGGCTTAAAGCTTGAACCTGTACAGCCTATAGAGTTAGATTTTACAAAAGGCTCAGAGGCGGGCGGTTACAGAAGGCTTTTTGGTGAATATAAAAAGAGGCTTATCCTAGCTTGGACGCTTAACTTTACAGAAACTTGGCCTTATTATTCAGCCTTCTCTGTTATTTCCCTCGTATTAACTAAAGTTTATGGTTTTCCAGGGTCAAAGGTTGCTCTTTTCCTTGCGGCTATGACAGGCGCTGGGGTTGTTGGAGTATTTGTAATGTCTTGGGCCCTAGACATCATTGGAAGAAGACCTACAATTACAATTTCTTATGGAGTTGGCGGAATATTGTCTATAATAATTGGGCTTATAGTAACATTCATTTCGTTTTCAACATTCCTTGTTCTGCTAGTCCTGCTCTATTTCTTCGTATATGCCGCGGCAGGAGTTCTTTACCCACAAATAGGTGAGATGTTTCCAACAAAGGCAAGAGGTTCAGCAATGGGAACTGCGGTAGGCTTTGGACGTTTAGGGGGAATAATTGCACCGTTTGCACTTGCCTCATTTGTGGGGAAGGTTTCTGGGCTTCTACCCATATTTGTAATAACTGGAATCGTTATGCTAATTGGCGCTCTTGCCGAAATAGCTCTAGGACCTGAGCTTGCAAAGAAAAGCCTAGAGGAAGCGGCAAAGATTTCTTAATAATCGTTTTGAAATTTTTTTAATTGATTATTTATAGAATTGCCAAAATTAATACAAATGTTACTTTAAGGATTCATGTACTTATGAGCCCTGAAACACAAATTGTGCTCGTTTTAAGTTCGCTATGGCTTTGGCAAGCTTTAAATAAATCTGGACCCTCTTTTTGCTTTCTAAGCTCTTTATGCGTATTCTCGCCACCTGTGTATTTTTTTTACTAAAAAGTAATATTCTCATCACTGTTATCTATGCCTGCGTTACAACCTCTTTTTGTCGTTGTATGCTTTAGTAGTTTGAAGGATTTAAATCATCGATTGCTACAGGAGTGCCGATCTTTTCTAGCCTACGTTTCTTTCAACCTTCAGTTGCGTTAATGACTATGTGCTTACTTTTGATATCCTCTATATGTTGGATGACGCGGGAAAAAGCCGCCACTTAAGGTTAAGGTAAGGTGCCCTAAGCTCTTTTGTCAGATCTGCTATACATTTTTCTTTAAAGGCTTAGTTTTAATCATATTTTGAAAAATTAAGGTTTATCTATTTCGAAAATTTAAAAACGAAAAACAGATAAACTTCGCGGATTTTTGTAATAATACTGTGTGTATATACAAAATTTTGCAATTTTTGTGAAACAATTATTCTCGTTTTTAAAATAAAAATTTAGCAATACTTTTAGGGGCATTTTATTAACTTTTCACATTATGTCTTCAAACGAAAGCGGCTCTAGGTTTAGTGATGTTTTCAAAGAACTCAGCGATGTCATGAAGATGTTTTATATAGAAAACGTTCCTTCTTACGGCAACAGTTTCTGGTTTCAGCTAGGTTTTTACATAATAGTGCTTGGCGTGTTCCTTG
>CAYFFZ010000090.1:0-2600 GCA_964342655.1 uncultured Nitrososphaerales archaeon | reverse complement strand
TTGTAATACACCTGACAATATTAATAAGAAGGATCAACAAAATTAATTATGAATTAAAAATGCATGTGAAGCTTTTGGTTGGGTTAGAAGGGTTTGATATTATAGATGAACAAAAACCTAAGGTGCACGAGCTTGGAAAATTTAGATTGAGACCAATCGGTAAAAAGGATCTTGAATTCTTAAAGTTAATTAGTGATCCATACCTATCTGTAGTGTTAAACTATATAGCTGAAACAGAATATGAACTTAATGAGGATCATTTTACTATTACTGTAGAAGAACTGTTTCCGAATCTAAAAAATAAAAATTACACAATAAGGGAAAAAGATGATATAATTTACGTTGATTATGGAGAATCAAGGAAAGGTGCTGTTATAAAGGATTTATATTTAGGACATAACCTTATCCTTGATCTTCCAAAAATACTTGCATACTCGATTGAATATAAATTATGGCCTCTGATCGCAGCCTTACACCTTTACCAAACCGGTTATGTAAATCCTTTTCCGACTATAATTAAAATTATGAGATCCGACAATGTAGAAACAATTCCTTTTACGCTTGGCGTACACGTCTTTAAGGAAAGTGAGACAATATATTATACCGTAACTAAAGAAAAGCTTAATGATTTTTCAAAATATGTAAGAAAAACGTTTGAAGTGCTAAAAAACATTGAAGATAGGCTTCCATTCAATTATTTTCTCAGTGGAATAATGTTTTCGGATTTGGAAAGCAGTGTTATGCCTTTTTATGACATTAAAATTGCTCTTCTGGATTTCATAGCTGGAATGGAATCTTTGTTTGATATTTATTCGGAATTGCAGTTCAGGCTTTCTCTTTATATAGCTATAGCTCTCGGTCATAGCTACGAAGAAAGAAAAAACTACAAGGATTTAATTTCAAAATTGTATAAAATTAGAAGCGATATAGCTCATGGTGTTAGGGTAAATGAAAAGGAAGATTTAGACCGATTGACGCGAGAAGCTGAAGAAATACTTAGACGTCTTCTTAATATTTATTTGAACCAGTATGCAATGAAAGGCAAGACCAAAAAAGATTTTACAAAGGATATAGAAAAAAAGCTTTTGGGAAATAACGCCGTTTAACAAACTAATCGTATTGCAGGATAAAACAGTTTTTAGTAAAAATCTTCAGTCGTGCTTTAAGAATGCGTTTTTTCTTACAGGAATAAAGAAAGACCGTGTCCAAACATATGAGGTTCATATAAAGGAAATGACATTTTTACAATTGACAATTTCCGTTTTCCCGCTGGACATTAGTCTAATTTTTAGCCCGCTTATATATGATACTGTTCCGCTCACCCAGCGCCACGTTTTTGCGGTTCGTTAACAAGTGGGTGTTTAAAAAGCTTAAATGCTTCATTAAGGTCTGCATTAAACAACTGTGAAGATCATCAAGCTATGCTTCTCTTACTGTTTTAGGCTAGACTTGAATGATAGATCGGACATCTTATTTTATATTCACAACTATTGCACTTATATGGTTTTGGTGGCTTCGGGGGCTCTCCCCTGTAAACGCCGGTCGCACGTTCTAGTGTTATTTCTGCATTCTCCTTATCTATTCCGTTCTCTTCAGTAATTATTTTACCGCTCGTCTTAAGATAAACCTGAACTCTTTTTTTGTCTCTATGAAAAAAGTAGCCATAGATGTCAGCTTGTGTCTTAGCATTGCGTAAGGTGAAGAATAAATTGGCTGATGCCTTGAATTCATAGACGAAATTATCGGTTATCCCGTCAGGCGCTCCTATAACTACAAAGTCTTTGTAAGGGAAATTCCATCTTATGGTTGCATATGGCTCTGCAATCAGGTACTCCGCATAAGTGCCGAAATCTAATGGATTTTCTTCAGAACCCCCGAACTTTTTAATAAAAACTTTTATAAATCTATTTACAAGATCTAGCTCGACCTTGTTTTCTTTCACCAGAGCTTTTCGTATGGTCGTTAGCTCTTTTAATAGCTCTTTGGATTCTTCAACTTCCTCTTTAAGCAGTTTTTCTATGTCAATTAGTGTAATTTCATCTCCGATCTTGAGCAATTCTCTCTCGCTAGACGGCAATCTTCGTAAATATCCCAGCTCAATTGAGTATAAAATCCTATCCTGTAGGTATGCGTTAAAGAACTCTGGCTCCATTTCGAGTTGCTTAAATAGCGATTTTTTAGCGCAGTACCAGTACTTGGCAACATCTGCAACCCCTATGAACACAAGTTCCGACGGCTCATGCCCCAGTTCTTCTTTCTTTTTAGCCATAAGGCTGTTGAGCCCATATTTCATAATCATGTTGTTTATCTTTTGTTTCATATCATCATTTATTTTTTTCATAGATAAAATTAGTTATTAGTTATATATAAAGAAATAATTTCCACTAAAATATCACATTAGCGATTAGATAATCGCTTTTAATTGGACTAAAATATCTGCCTTGCTTTATTTTTTTAAATTGCCTTGCTTAAGAGCGAGATTAAAAATTTATTCGTGTGCGAGCTAAACCTTCAGATTTTCTGAATGAAAATCTATGGATTGGATATGTTAAAGATACACTGGTTCCAATTAAAAGCTCGGCAGACAAAATAATCTATCT
>CAYFFZ010000089.1:0-2620 GCA_964342655.1 uncultured Nitrososphaerales archaeon | reverse complement strand
CAAGAGGGCAATCAATATTGCTCGAGGTACTGTTGTAATGCAGCTCTAGAAGCAGCTATCTTAGCCCAGAATTCTGGAACAAAGGTCTTTCATATATTTAGGGACGTTCGATCTTACGGAAGAAATGAGCTTCTGTACGAAAAGGCTTCTTTAGGCGGTTCTGTGTTTCTTAAGTACAGTCCGGAATCCCCTCCTGTGGTTACAAGTAAAGATGGTAAGTTAACGGTTAAAGTTAAGGATTTATTAACTGAAGGAAAAGAAATTGAGCTTGACGTTGACGCTGTCGTTCTCGTAACGGGTATGGTTCCAAGAGAAAATGAAAAGTTAAACAACGTAATTAAGATTTCTGTTGGAAAAGACGGATTTTACCAAGAAGTTCATCCAAAGCTAAAGCCCGTAGAGACTATGATTCCAGGCATTTTTATATGCGGAACGGCGCAGGGACCTAAGATGGCGATCGAAAGCATTTCTTCAGCTTCAGCAGCTGCTGCAAAAGCCGCGTCCCTTATAATCAAAGGGTACAGTGAGCTTGAGCCTTACGTAGCTAGCGTAGATCCTTTGATTTGCAAATTAAGCGGGGAATGCATAAAGGAATGCCCCTACAATGCAATATACGTTTTTGAATATGAGGGTATTGGGAAAAGGGCAAAGGTAAATGAAGCTATATGTAAGGGGTGCGGAGCGTGCGTAGCTGTGTGTCCCAACGGGGCAATTCAGCTAAAAGGTTTGAAGAACGATCAGATAGAGAGTATGATAGTAAGCGCAGGTGTTGCTAATGGTTAAGCTAACCGCTCAGCAGCTTAGGGAAATTTTGAACATTAAGGTAAGCGAAAAGCTGGCCGAAATATCCAAAGAACAGGCTATAATAAGAGTAAAGATAATAAAGTCCATATCGGATAAACCTAAAACCATACCTGAAATTTCTAAAGAGATAGGGTTACCTGTTGAAAAGGTAACGTGGAACTTGATGACGCTTTACAGATACGGCGTCGTTGAGCCTGTAGAAAAGACTGAAGATGGTTATTATAGGTATAAGGTGAGGAAATGATGCTTCTAGATGAAATTAAAAGGATGGGCGCGTTTGACGTTAACGCGTGCTTTAGCTGCGGGGTCTGTACCGCTACGTGTCCTTTATCAGAAAGCGGCGATGAGTTTCCGAGAAAGTTGATAAGATACGCAATGGTAGGGCTTGAAAAAGAGCTTCTAGGCTCTCCGCAGCTTTGGGAGTGCTATTACTGCGGAGAATGCACAAAGAGCTGCCCGAGACAGGCGGACCCAGGAGGTTTTATGATGGCAGCAAGGAGATACGCGATAACCAAGTACTCTTTAGGAAAGATAGGTAGGGTGTTTTATGATAAGATAATAGGTCCCATCGCTTATGTTCTTTTATCTGCTCTTTCATTGATCGGTATATTTTTGATTTCAGGCGACCCGTCAAGAAGTCAGATATTCTCTGTGCCCGAGGTTGACATACACGTTGCTGGCCTTATCCTTGGGGCGTTTGTGCTTATAGTCGCCTTAACAAATTTGGTTATTATGTACAGATATATGTCAGGCACAAGAAGCTTCTCAAGAGACCTAAGGGTCTGGGTAAGATCGCTTATCAAAGTTATAGCTAAGGAAGTGTTAGCTCAAGAAAGATTTTCAAACTGTTCTGACCGTATAAGGAGATACGCTCATATATCTTTGGTGTGGGGCTTTATTTCGCTCATGGTAGCAACTTCTATAGATTACATAACGGGTTCGAGACCATTAGCTGGGATGATATTTGGTTATGTTGGAGGAGTAATGATAATCTTTGGTTCGGGCTTCTTTATATATCAAAGGCTAAAGAAGAAAGAACCGTATTCTCTTTACAGCGATTTCGTTGACTGGGCTTTTATTATTTTAATATTTCTTGCAGGATGTACTGGCTTTGCTCTGGACTTTTTAACGGGAACCGCAGCGATAACAATGATGTACATACACTTAACAGTGGTCTTCGATCTGATTGTAACTGCGCCTTTTACTAAGTTTGCTCACGCAATATACAGAACCTTTGCTCTGTGGTTAAAAGAAGTTCAAATCAAACGGGCGTCATAAGGATAAACTTTAACCTCCATTCCTATTATTCCTTTGGAAATTTCACATCTGCATACCTGAAGCTTCCCATAGCTCGTTATTAAGCCTTCTACCATTTTGTTAAATACATCAGTAGCCTCTACAGAATTGCTTATACCTACTATCTTCATAATGTAGCCTCCTTCGGATTCTGAAACTTCAATCTTTTTTATAGGTAGAACTTTTTCTAGTACATTTGAATATTTATTTATAAGCTCTATAAAATTAGGATAAAGTATAGAAAGAGAGCGGCCTATGGCTTCACCGTATTCCTTTGCTTTATCGAGAAGCTCTTTTTTGTTTGTTTTATAAAGCGCACTTATCATCCATTCAAGAAACTCACCGGGAACAGGCCTAAAATCTAAATATTTCATTATAGGAGAAAGCATCCACAAATCGAGAACAGACTCTAGGTTACCTCCGCTCTTTGTAATCTGTAGGCATGTTTTTAACATCTGATTTGCCAAAGCATACATGGTCTTACCTTCTCTTTCAGCTTCGTCTGCTAGCTCTCTGGCAA
>CAYFFZ010000088.1:0-2635 GCA_964342655.1 uncultured Nitrososphaerales archaeon | reverse complement strand
CTTCATAGTTATTAGCTCCCTGACGTCGTCCTGAGAAAGGAACAAAACGTTCATTTGTAAATATATCCTTTTATTGTTTATAAATATTACTACTTGAGCTGAAAATAGTTAAAATATTTTTAAGATTTCTTTTAAGATATTGATAAAATAAGCCCATCTCTTAACGCGGGTGTTCTATTACCCTTAGCAATATCTGAACTGGTTATAAAATGTAAGAAAGACCTTAGCACTAAATTAATCTTTATTTATAACTTCCTGGCCTTTACTGTGATTTTTAGTTCTTCTTTTTAATCCGCTAACTAAGTACGTTGGCTTATTTTAAATTTATTTAATACTTTTAAGAAAAACATAACATCAAATGCGCTCCTATTTTTGTTGCTTTGATAGCTGAAAGCTTCCTTGTGTCACAATCGAATGTTTCCAATTATAAACTGTCTTCTCCGTTCATTTTAAGCCAAGTCTCATTACAGCCTTCTTTATTTTGCAGGGCGTCAAGAAGCATAAAAATATTCTAAACAACTAAATAACAAAAGCATGAGATATGTCGAGCGGTTCAGACATTTGTCGCATGAAGAAAATTCTGACGCGTAAAGCAGAATAGCTAGAGCTTATTTTCAATAGTTTTTATAATGTTTAAATATGTACTTTTGTGATCGCCTCTGTAATTTTGTATCCTTATGATTTAGGTTCATAAAAATATGAGAAGCAATTCGTACTTTATTTTTATTTAAAATCGTAAATTTAATAAGCATAGTCCTTTTATGAAAAGAAAAGATTAAATATAATTGATTAATATATTACCATCCAATAAAATGGAAGAAAAGAATGAGCTCAATAAAAATGCTGTAGGATTTTGGGGAGTTGTATTTTATGCAGTCACGGTAATATTTCCTGCAGGGGCATTTGCGGTGACTGGGGTTGCGGCGATGACCTTTGCTGGCGTTACGGCACCGCTGGCATTCCTTATAGCGGGCTTAACCCTATATTTTGCTATAATACCTGTATACATTTTCAGCCAGTATGTAAGCAACGCCGGCGGATATTATAAGTATGTTGAAGCAGCCACACAGAACAAGTACATATCAAAGAGCGTCGCTTTTTGGCATCTTTTCTGGGTAATAGGTGACATGATAGCGGCCAGCATAGTTGTTGGCTGGTTTGTTTGGGTCGGTCTGAGTTCTCTGTTGAACTATACGATACCTCTGTACGGTGTGCTGCTGCTATCCCTTATAGTTCCCGTGCTTTATCTCATCGTTGGATATTTTGGTATAAAGACGACTGCAAGGGTAGCAATAACGATAGGTCTTCTGCAGATAATTTTGTTTGCTGCGCTAGCCCTTGCCCTGGTCATAAAAACTCCCTACAACAGTCTTTCATACTTTAACGTGAGCAACTCGACCAACGGGCTGTATGGTTTCTTTCTGGCCATGGTCGTCGGGGCTTTCCTTGCATACGGAGGCTATGGTTCGATCGTTTCCCTGGGTGAGGAAGCGAAGTTTTCTAAGGTAACCCTGAAGAAGGCTATAGTGGTAGCGCTCCTGATAATGATAGTCTTTGACACTTTTGTGGTCTACAGTATAGTAGCTGCCGCTGGTCCGAACCTATCAGTTGCTGACAGCTCTTTCGCCCCAGGTCTCTACCTCGTGCAACAATATTTTGGAATAATCCCAGCGCTGGTTGCCTTTATATTTGTTGTGTTCGCGCAGATAGCATCTCCAGTAATATTCGGGAACAGCGGCGCTAGGACTCTGTTTGCTCTGGCTCGTGACGGCCTTGTCCCAAAAAGCCTAGCAAAGGTCCATACAAAGTATAAGAGCCCTCACATAGCTACCATATTTATATTTACTGTGCTTGTAGTCGGGATATTTGCAACTGTCATTCCGCTTGTATCGCTCTTCGGAGAATCTAACGGGCTGTTCTATAGCTGGGCCATCTGGGGCACTGCAATAACTGTTTTCACGCTGTTCTATCATATAGTGGTGAACAACACGCTTGTATTGTTCATAAGAAGGTTGAAGGCAAAAATAAACGTGCTCACGCATGTGGTGCTGCCGTCTATAGCATCGATAATAATGATAGTAGCCATATACTACTCTCTCGCAGGTTTAACGGGACCTTTTGTCGCAGTATACGTAATGGTGCCAGCATGGATAATACTGAGCATCATAATAATTTACATAAGGAGGAACAAGACAAAGGTCGAAACTGTAGAAGAGCTGACAAAATAGGGGAAAGCTGATGGTAAAACCCGAGTTTAAGGAGTTTGAGTTCGACATTAATAGCACGGAAAAATTTTATGTAAAGTCGGGGAACAAAAAGTACATAGATTTTACCGGTTCAGCCATGACAACAGGCTACGATTTTATAAAACCTTCGTGGTTAGTTTCACCGGTCAGCAGGCTCGTGTTCAAAAATCCTTATACCGAAAGGTTGAAAGATATGCTTACGAAGCTTTCTGGGTTCGAAAAGGTCGCTTTCACGACTTCAGGTACAGAAGCCTGTGATGCGGCGCTTTCGAGGTTTGGGCCAACTTTTATATCCTTCGAGGGTGCCTACCATGGCCTCACATACATAACAAATCTCGTTTCAAACGGTAAGGGAATAGACAGGGAAAACAGGATAATACATCTTGTGT
>CAYFFZ010000087.1:0-2640 GCA_964342655.1 uncultured Nitrososphaerales archaeon | reverse complement strand
GGTGTTAATAAATTAAGCTTACAGAGGTATAATGGGGAAGATACTATTATGTTATGAAAAACGGCGTCATCCGCTGCATAAGTATGCTGTTGCAAAAAGAACCGCTTACGAAAGCAGCAAAAGAAGAAAATTTTTGAAGTGTTTTAAAAGGGAATTAAGAATAAAATACCTCCGTTAGGGGCTTCAATATGAACGACGTATGTCCAAAAAGCAATAAAAATATATATCAAAAATTAAATTTAAATAATTATGAATTATGCAGTTGTCAAAGTAGGTTTAATGGGGTTAGGAGAAGTATCCTTTATGCATGAAGCAGGTTATAACGATGAGCCCCGCGCAAAGATTATAGCTGTATGCGATAAGGACGAAGAATTAGCTAAATCAAGGGCCGAACCTTACAATGCAAAATACTACACAGATTGTGACGAGCTAATTAAAGATAAAGATGTCCAAGCAGTCGACGTTATGCTTCCTCATAAACTACATTACCCTATAGCAAAAAAGGCCCTCCTCGCTGGTAAGCACGTCCTTGTTGAAAAACCCATGAGCATGAAGTATAAGGAAGCAATAGACCTTATTCAAACGGCTGAATCCATAGGAGTGAAGTTAGCAGTTGCAGAAAATACCAGATACGTACAGCTTTATCAACAAGCCTTAAGCGTTTTACAGGAAAATAGACTGGGCAAAATATGGCTTGTTAGGACGTTCATAGCAGGGAGCGAGGTCGCAAGGTATTCTGATAAAAAGAGCTGGGTAGGAAAGAAAAGGTCTGGAGGAGGGATTATAATAGATGCTGGAGTTCATTCTTTTTATTTGCTCAAATGGTTCTTCGGAGGAATAAAAAGGTTAAAAGCGGTTAAATTATTCTTGATGGGTACCGATGCCGAGGATAACGCAATTATTTTTGGTTCTCTGCAAAACGGGGCATACTTTAGCTCTCAACTATCAGACACGGCTCAGCACCCGTGGACGGAAAGGCTTGAAATTTACGGAGAAAAGGGCGTACTTATAGGAGACCAGCTTTCTAATCCGCCCTTAAAGATCTATAACGGCCCTATGGACGACGAAGGAGAATCGTTGAATGTTGAATACGATCCTGTTGGGTGGAAGATAAAATCTATCATCCAAGAAGTTAAAGACTTTGTCGGATCGATAATAGAAAACCGCGATACCCTCGTTAATCCGTACGATGCAGCTTATGCAGTAAAGGTTGCTGAAGAAGCTTATAGAAAATCTATAAGGTTGAGGTAGAGTGTGCGTGCAGATCCAGAAGCGTACAACTAAATTTTTGTTGCTATTTGCAGTATTTAACCTAGGGCTAAATTATCTTTGGATTTCATACAATGCACTTTTCCTGCCAGAGCAGGTTCTCAGAGCCTTTAGCCCAAGCTTAAGAAGCTTAATGTTAGGAGCTATAGCTTCTGGAGGAGTTGCCGTAGGTGTTCTAACAAATTTAGTGTCAGGGATTTTTAGCGACGGTTTAAACACTAGATTCGGAAAGAGAAGGCCCCTAATAATTGCTGGGGTTACTGGGTTGATTCCAGTAATGATTTTGGTTGCAACGGCGCCCTACCTTAGCTTTATAGTAGCTACAGAATACATTGCTATGCAAATATTCTCTAACCTAGCTCAAGGCTCATACCAGCCACTTTTGCCCGACTTAATTCCTAAAGAGCAAAGGGGAGAAGCAGGAGGGTTTTTAGGTCTATACATGCTCATAGGGAATGCCATGGGTTACGGTATATCGGGAATGCTGGTCGGTAGTAATGAGCTTCCTATAGCTTCTATCCTAGTGCTACTGGTTTTGTTAATAACAACAGCAATATCTTTATACGCAATATGGCAATATGACTTTGGTTATCAAGGAATGTCGAGAAGCTTCTTTCAATCTTTTAAAAAGATATTCAAACCAGACATAAGATCTGAAGGATTTTTTTGGCTTGTCGCTGGGACCTTCTTTGTCTTAATAGGTTCATCCGGGCTTATGTACTTTGAGCTATATTATTTTAAATACGTCTTAAAACTTCAGAACCCAGCTTATGGTGTTGCTATCACTGGTTTAGTTGTTTTGGTTATTGCAATGATAGCTTCAGTATTGCTGGGCAACCTTTCAGACAAATACGGAAGAAAAAGGATCTTAATATATACAGCGATCGCGGGAGGAGCGTCGATGGCTGCCATACCGTTTTTGAGGACATTTTATACATTTTTAATAGCCGCAGCTATGGTCGGTGCAACTACTGGAGCGTTTTCGAGCGTAGAAGCGGCTTTCGCAGGGGACCTCTCTCCTTCCTCTGAAACTGGCCAATACATGGCCTACTCAAATCTAGCTATAGGAGGGTCTTCAGCAGTAGCTCCCATAATAGATGGTTTGATAATTTATTTAGAAGGAGGGTCCATTCTGTTAGGCTTTCTTTTAATGTTTCTGGTTTCTGCTGTCTTTTATTTCGTAGGGGCTGGATTTTTGCTAAAGACGCCGAATGGATGACGTAAAAAATTTATATATAAAAGAGCTTAATTTAAGAATATGGTAGATCCTATTCCTTATTTTGAAAAAATAAGGCAAAAGTTATCAGACGAGAAGCTCAAAAAAGAATTTGCTAACTTTAATAGAGAAGTTGTTTTTGAGTTTACAGACCT
>CAYFFZ010000086.1:0-2647 GCA_964342655.1 uncultured Nitrososphaerales archaeon | reverse complement strand
ATTGTATATCAATCACTATAGTAGTACATCATCAATATACTTTTACCATAAGTAACAAGTTTATATACCATAAGTAACAAGTTTATTATTCAACAAATGAGTCCATAAGTAACAAGTATATAGCTATACAAATACGCGAGAATCAGAAAAATAACGTTATCAAATTTATATATTAAGAGTATATCTGAAGAATGTATTTTTACTACTAGGTTTTTCAGGTCCCTCCCAGTCAGATATGAACCCTATCCTTTTTAATTCGTTAAATGCTCTTTTTATGTTACGCAGAGCTATTCCATGGTTATCCTCTTCAAGATGTAAAACTTTCTTTAAAACGTCAAATCTAAAACTATTTCTTTTTAACTGCCCCTGTAGAAATATACATAATAATATGGCTGTGTTGCCTTTTAGCATCTGGATGTACTTATTGTATAATCTTAATATTGCTTTTTTATCGTTACCCCTTTCGTACAGATAAATTTTTTCAAGGTAATCTGATCCTACATAAATCACCCACACTAATTTTTTACCTTCTTGTTTCTCAACTCGCTGTATTACCGTCAAGGTTATACCATGTTTTGTAAATTCCCACGTAGAACCAGACAAACGAATTAAGCTATCCCAGACTCGCTGACCGTGCTTATATTGCTGTGGGTTAAGGTGCATGTAGTGTTTAAGAAATTTATAAGCTGTTATCTCAATTGGCACATAATATTTTTCATTAGGATATGCACTTTTCTCCTCTATTTTTTTCTTTATTGTATCATCCTCACAGTACTTGTCATATATAAGTTTGGCCACTGCCATAAATACTTTTGCATCATAGCTATTAAGCTCTTCGCTTGCTTTAACCTTAACAGAACCCCACCCGGCTGCTTCCAATTCCCTATCATAATCCTTAACGCGTTTTTTAGAATTTGTGAAGGGCAAAACGTGCACAATTTCCATCGGGATATAAAATGGCTCCTTATCCTCTAGGAAGTATCTACTCATGATTTATTCTCAATCTATACAGCATATAATAGCAACCGCTAGTCAGGCATTATGCGAAGAGGTATTTTTGATTTGTTGATTAGTTTTTTAGCGCCAAACGTATCCTTTACAATTTGAATAATCTTCGTGCTAGTATCAGTACTCTTATTATCTTCCAAAATCTGATACAATAATCTTGCACTGTCTATAAAAGCTGAAGCTCCTCTCGTATCTTTATTTTTGTTATGGTGATGTAAAAATAACACAGTTGTTTGTGTTTGGGAGGCGTATGATATAAATAGATTTATAAACCTTCTGGCTTCTACGTTATTGTTTTCATCTTTGTACTCATGCATGAAGTAGAACGATAGAAGTGGATCTAAAATAACTGCATCAAAGTAGTCTTCATTAAAATCAAATTTATCGTTGATAGAATCTAGAAACCAAATAAGTTTTACTACTTTATTTTTATCCACATCCTTATATCTCGTGTTCAGTAACCTATCTAGTCTAAACTTTAGATAAACAGCACTATCTTCTTTTGTCCAGTAAAGCGTTTTCAAACCTTCCATAGATAAGTGAATAGCTATGTTTAGTCCAAGCCAGGTCTTTCCCTGCCCACTACTTCCACTTATCATACTTACGGTATTTTTCGCTAAAGGCAAGTACCCTTTACATACGAATTCCCATTCCTTACCTTTTATGTCTGATGCTAAGAGGTATTTTTGTTTTATTCTTTTCTCGTATACTGATGTATAAATATCATCCTCATCAACAACTGATAAAACTTCTTCCTTTCTGCCACAAGCATTATCATAAACAACTTTGTATAGACTATTGATGAAATCCTCTTTATTAGTAATCTCTTTTTTTAGCTCGTGTGCGTAGCTTTGTAGGTCACTTATTGTGTCGTCATTAAAGCTAAGCTCTATCCTTTTTTCGTCTAAATTTCCTGGTATGTTAGTAAAACACAATTCGCCTTTTAATTTTGGTAATATCACGAATATTTTCTTACCACAGTTTAACTTATTGCAGTCTAAGTCTGGTTTAGTGTTGTTACAAAACACATAGTCAAGCCCCAGCCAATCTAACATAAGCCATTCAATCACATTGTTAGTGACAAATACAACTTTCTTTTCAGTCAATCTCCACAAAGATCTGATGGCCCCATAATACTTCCATGAACCATTTTCTTTTATCGCGTAAGATAGATCTCCAATTCTAATCAACAACCTGTACTTAGAATCCTCTGCATCATAAAGACCTATGTTTTTAAAGCTTTCTTCGTTTTCATTCCATAGTTGCTGTGGAATTTCTTTGCTTAACAACTTTTTTAATTTCTCCGGATATCTATTCCCCAACGCTAAGGCTTGATTAATCGTGTTCGTAATTTCTTGATCGTCAACTACATTACGGTTAACAGTACTCGTAATGTTCTTGCTCATCATTATCTCCACTTTTCATTTTTATTGAGTACACATTTTATTATATCAACGAAAGATCCCAAACACCACCAACTTGAATAATCCTCCAAAGACATAATTACCCCCTATCACTAGGCTTTTTAATATATCTCATCATACTCGCATTTAATCAGCTGTTTTTTTACTTTCCGGTATGCTTCCCAGTATATCTACAACCACTCCTGCATCTGCGATTACAATATCTTGTAGAGGTT
>CAYFFZ010000085.1:0-2660 GCA_964342655.1 uncultured Nitrososphaerales archaeon | reverse complement strand
ATTATATCCTCCATGACGTGAGCGCAATCGTTAACTATTACTAACTTCATGGTAAAATTTTCTTAAGCGTTGCTATTAATTCTTTTTCAAAATTTTCAATCCCGAGCTCTTTTACCCTTTCCACAGACCTTTGATAGTAAAGCTCGGCGGTGTTCTTGTCTTTTATTAACTTCATAAGGTTGTCTATGGCTTCTTCATTAGTTACATAGCCAAGACCATAATAACCTTCTTTAGCCAGATCCATCCAAGCCCCTCCAGATTTGTAAACAACGACAGGCAAACCCCTAGCCATCGCTTCAGCTATGGCCGCTCCAAGATGTTCATGTATGGTTGCGTGAAAGAAAGCCTTGGAGTTATCCATAAAGTAATTTATTGTATCACGACTAGCATTGGGCAAAAAAATTATATCGTGATTCTCAGATAAAGCCTCATTTATCTTATCCTCTTCGTTAACTATTACAGGGTCTAAACCCAGACTTACAGCTTTTTTATAACAGTAATTCATATAATCAATTTGAACCTTCAATACTGCGCTACCAGCTATGATAAGTTTAACGTTGTTTGTTTTCAGTTTTAAGGCTATGTTCTCTATAACCCAGTCGTACCTCTTGTCAGAGCTGAACCTGCCCAGCATGAAAACCATGTCTTTCCTTTCATCAAAGCTTTTTGGCCTCTCAATTATCTTTATTTTCGGAGACAATGGTGAATACAACGCAGGAGGCTCCTCACCGTATACCTCCTTTGCTATCTTTGCTGTCCACCTAGAATTTGTTACGACTATATCAGCATCTTCAAATGGGTTTTTCCTATTGTATTTTTTAAAAAAATGTAAGTATGTTTCATAATATAAATTAAAAGGAAACTTTGAATATTTTGAGCTTATAAACTCAGTGTCCTTATAATAAAAGCCTAAATGCCTGTATTTTTCTTCATAAAATGCTTCAGCTGGAAAATGAATGTATTCAAATATCTTGATGTTTTTAAACTCCTCCTTTATGGGTTTGTAGAGACCCAAATCGGTAAAAAGCAGCCAAGCGTTTTCGTTCTTTACGGCTTTCTTTGCTGGCATCCAGCTAAACGCGGTTAGCATTAAACCAAATGCAGTAAATGAAGTAAGCGTGTAAATCTTGTACTTTGATATGTCTATCCCATACCATTCTTTGTGCAAAGATGGATCAAACTTAAACGTTCCGCTAATAACCGGGCTGTAACCTGCTTTTTCAAGCGCTAAAGCCGCAGCATCTCCAACAAGAGCGCCACCAGAAGGAGCTCCCCAATAATGCCTCATTATAACTGTAGACATAGACAGAATCACCCAACATGATAAATAAACGTTACCATAGCTGCTTGAGCAGACTCATGTTATTGCAGACGGCAGAACAAACTTTTCGTTTCCCTTATAGATATAAAGGTAGCTCAGAAGATCTTCTATTGCCTTGTTCTTAATGTCCAAGGGTTTACCTTTATAAGTGAACTCTTCTATCATCCCGTTTGAACCGTTGACAACCAGCTTATAGTCGTCTTTGAAAACGGCCTTCCTTGGAACATCATACGATTTACGCGTTTCTTCGTTTACATTAATCCTGTCCAATGGTTCTACTATGCCATAAGCTTCAGAAATCTCGAACTCTTCGCTTTTAAATTTATACTCGCCTTCCAATGCCAACTTTATAGTGTCAAAAACTCCTGTCAAAGAAACAAGACCATCTTTTTTGGGTTTTATTCCCTTAGGATATTTAACTATCATGGGAATTTTAACTATCTCGTCGTAAAGATAAAGCCCGTGCCCATAATAGTTTTTTTCCTTCAAGGCCTGTCCATGATCTGAAGTCAATATTATCAATGTATCATCATAAACGTCCTTTATAGCTTGCAGAACCCTACCAAAGTACAGATCAGCCATTTTTGATTGATCAAAATATTCTTTCCTTATCTTTCTCATAAGGCGATCGCTTATCTTTTTAATACCAAAAAGATCATTTAAATGAAAGATATGGGGTATGTATTTGTTATCTGAAGGGTATGGGTCGTGCATCTCCATAAAATTGATAAATATAAAGAATGGTGTCTCTATTGAAGATCTTTCAAGAAACCAGGTTATCCAGTTACCGCCTTTATCTATAGGATAATTGGTCGTTATTCTGATCCTTTCTTTGCTAGCTTTATAAAGATCTATTAGTTTTCTTATCTCGCCTTTTTTTATTAGGTTCCATATCATTTGCGACTTGGTTCTGCCGTAAGCTGTAGCTTCCTTTAATGTCTCATCTTTTTCTGTTATATCTATAAAGATGTTGAACCCCGTATCCATCCTGGTAAAGGAAGAAACTATTCCGTTTGCGGATATTCCTATGGTATTGTAACCCCTTTGCCTCAAGTATTCAGCCAAAACTGGAGAATTCAGAGGTATATCACCCCTGTTTAGTTTCAATGTGAGCTCATTAACCTTAGTTTCAAAGCTTTCGTGCACTTTATGCTCAGAAGGATATTTTCCTGTAAATAAGGAAACGTGAGATGGTAAAGTCCATGGGGAGGGAACTACAGCATCATAAACAACAGAATCTAAGGCAAATTTTTCTGTATAAGGGGTAAAGACCCTATCATTATATGGCCTAATAGCATCGACTCTCATGGTATCCATTAAGACTATAAGCACGTTAGGT
>CAYFFZ010000084.1:0-2686 GCA_964342655.1 uncultured Nitrososphaerales archaeon | reverse complement strand
TCATATTGTCAATGGATATATTATTTTCAATCATCCATTTAAAAAGTTCTTTAGTATCTACTTCTGTAAAAAGAATCTCCATTCTTTCCATGTGTATTTCCTTCATCTTTTTTATCGCCTCGGCAAGTATTTTGCTGTCTATATCATCTTTAAATGGAACATTGATTTGAGAAAGCCCCATGGGTTTATTATAGCATGTGTGTTTGGGATGTAATGATGATGTATGAGCTCAGAAGCATTATGAACACATCTAACCTATGTTTAGCTGTTCACGATGTACTGGGCTTATACGTATACAGGTCTTTTTCATGAAAGATGGTATAATCTTACTAGGATATTTATAGGAGTAACTCTATGAAGAAATCTTACATATTGGTGGTTTCAATGCTATCTATATTTGGTTTTGCTTTTGCTTTGAAAAAACAGGAAAAACAATTTATCAACTATATAACAAGATTATGTGATAATGGAGGTAGTTACTCGTGCAATTTCTTAGGTCTTAGATATATACACACCAATCATAAGGAAAAAGCCTTTTACTATTTCAAAAAGTCGTGCTATTTAGGTTTTAAGACTGGTTGTTACAATGCTGGCTGGATGCTTGAACATGGAGATGGAATAAAAAGAGACTACAAAGATGCAATATTCTTTTATAGAAAAGCATGCTACATGGGTTCAGCTGATGGTTGCAATAACTTAGGGTGGATGTATCAGTTTGGAAAAGGTGTGCAGAAAAATCCTGCAATAGCATTAGAGTTTTATCAAAAAGCCTGTAAGATGAATCCTGTATTTGATTGTGTAAACTTAAATCATATATATAAACATGGTTTTAGGTAATTATTCTTCTGCCTGTAGAATGTTAACTATTGCATTCTTAATGAATCGGAAAATAAGTCTCATAATTCCTGCTTCTGATGCCGTCTCAGTAACAACATCAATAATTGTATTACTAATTATGAAATCTACAAATTTCTCTACATTTTTTTAGTTTTCGTCATTAACGACCGTCTGTCTGCTGGTAACCTATCTTTATGCAATTTATCAGAAATTACAAAAAGATTATAACAGGCTGATGTATCTTGTAAATGACATCCTTCTGTAAACCATATCAAACTTTTTACAACTTTCTTATTATGAATATAGTTTATTCCTACCCTATTACAAGCCACTCCGCTACCTCTCTTACACTCTTTCTTCCAGTAACTAATACTATCCTCTGCATAAGAAAGATTGATATAAACCAATAATAGTATCATCAACAAACTATTAATAAAATTTTTGCTTTTTTTTCTATTCATGGCTACATATCTATTCGCTTTATAACATCGTTGTTGAGGTACCATACTATTATCTCCGAAAAACCTTTGTAAAGTAAGTGGAAAAATAAGATATTCCATATACCATAAGCCCAAGTCCAAAAATAAGTGCCGAAATAGGCAAAATTAGGAAATATTTACCCATCCATTCTTTGAGATACGATAAAAGAATATTTAACCCACCACGTGCATATTCCTTCAGTGCTACTTTTATCAAATTTAATTTTGAAAATGAAGAAGATATAAATCCTATCATCTTACTCTTACCATCAGCTGTCTTTATAGCAATTACACCATCGGGGAGCATTTTGGCATCAGCTATTTCATAATCTTTTATGATACCTCCATCAGTTGCTTTAACTAACACATAAGTTGTCTCTGGTCCTATATCTTTTGATAATCTCGTGAGATTATCAAGGTCTTTTGTATCATCAGCATACTTGTAAGTTTTAGCAAGAGGGACAAGACCGTATCTATCATAAACATGAACCAATGAAGCACTATCTTCAAAAATTGGTTTTAATTCATCTACCTTATCAGCTTTGAGTAATCCTATTATAGTCTCTGTAAATCTTTTAGAGATAGCTCCTGCCTTTGCGAATGATTTTAACAAAGAATCACCAACGTCAAAACCAGGTATTTCATCTGTTAGCAATCCAATCCCTGATAATGCCAGTACTAACTTGTTGACTTTTTGTCCTGTTATCCAATTCCATCCTTGTATTAGAGTATCCCTAATGTCACCCACAAAAGTAAGATCTGAAACGGTAGTACATCCTAAGGAGTATATATCGTTCACTTCTCCTGTTAATACACCTTTCACACAGTCTTTTATTTTATGTGTAGTACTATTAAGATGAGAAACAGCCTCGTCGTGATATTTCTGAGCCAATAATTTTGTAGAATCACTGAATAATGGATTTGACAAGACAAAATTTGTATAAAGCTTAAGAGTCTGCCAGTCATGTTTGTTTTGCAACTTCTGCATCTCCGCTTTTGGATCGCCCAAGCTGATAAATTGTAAAGGAGAATGATAATAGTATAAGTAATAACCAAGAAAAATGAGAAACCCTCCAGCTATCAATGCTCCAATAGCTTTTATAAACTTTGGCATAATCATATACAACCCACCTTTAAAGATTTTTCTAAAATTATATCATAATATTGTATGAGCCCAGTATATCGTGAACACTTACGTCTAAAATTATACCATCTTCCATGGCCCGCCACCTGTATAAGTCATCGCGAACACCTACACTCTCATAAGCCACTTTTTCACAAGTCTACCAAGGCTAGGTGTTTCTAGGCTCATGACCTTATATTTTGCTATAATAGTTTTATGTACTACAACGAAAGAGAGGTTTCTAAGC
>CAYFFZ010000083.1:0-2707 GCA_964342655.1 uncultured Nitrososphaerales archaeon | reverse complement strand
CCCGTGCACAAATATGCGGATGGATCATCTGGAAACAACCTAACCGCTTCAAGCCCATATTGCAAAGCCCTTTTATAATCTTGAGCTTTTATGAAGTTAAAGCAATCTTGTATTGGATTAGCCTTTGCTGTTCCGAAAAACACAACCGATAGGGTTAAAGCTAAACCGACTTTTTTAAAACTTTCCATATAACCTCCATTGTAAGTTAATATGCTTAAAAAATTATATCATTTTTGATAGTAGTACCGAAGAAGCATTAACCATTACGTTAGCATAACGATGTTTTTAAGCTAATATAATTTTGGTTATGTTAACGTTACTTAAAAGTATTGATAGACAATGATATAATAGCTTTTTAAGGTTTTGTTAACAAAACGATTAACTTTAGGTAAACAAATGAATTACAAATGTAAACATATTTTAACTATTATATTATACAATTAAAATACAAACGTTAAAACATGTTAACAAATTATTTAACTAAATGTGATATAAATGTGAACGGAATGTTATAATATGTTTTTATGGAAAAGAAATTGAAGGGTTTTAGGTTAACAGATGAAAATTTACGAGAACTCAAAGAAATTGTTGATCGTTTAGGTATATCTGAAGCAGAAGCTGTGGCAAGGGCTATTCATTATTTTTATTTGAGCTTGAGTAACGATGAAGAAGCTATAAGAAACAATAAGTTAATCAGATTTGAAGAATATCAAAAACTTCAAACTCAGTTGGTACAACTATCGTACAAAATAGGAGAACTGGAAGGAACTGTAAAAGAAAAACAAATACAATTACAGGATAAAGAGCGACAAATACAGGATAAGAACATACAAATTGAAAATTTGCAGAACATTATTACAAAGTTGATAGAACAACAGAAAGACAATAGCGTTAAAAAATGGTGGCGGTTCTGGAGGTGATATGGTATGCAAAGCTGGTTTGAGCTTAATAGTGAGTTAAAAACTTACTGGTACGAAGCGGGTGTATATGATGAAGAGGATTACCAGGAATGGATAAAAGCTAGTGTAATATCTCCAGCACAACTGCTAGAATGGAAGGAACTTGGCGTGTTTGTACCAGAGACAGTCAAGTTACTCATAACTTTTGGTATCAGAACCCCTGCGGAGTTAAGGAATAGACTGGCTTGTAAATGGAAATTTGGACTGCCATATGGAATACAAGAATTGATAGATGACCTTTTCTTTGACGATTCCTGAGTACTCATGACACGTTTTGAAATCATAATAGGATATCTCCTATCAGAGATAGTAGATTATTTAGATGAGCTGTATTTTGCAAGTAAGAAAGACTTAAAACGCTACCATCAATTGATAGACAATGTTATTGCATGCATAAATAGAGACCTTGAAGATGAATCATTAGAGCCTTTAAGTAGTGATGAAATAAAAAATGTGATACTAGAGATAAAGTACATTTTGAGCTAGTCTTTGACTATTTCTAATTTACAGATCCATCCAGTAGTTTACGTCGCTTTCCTTTCTTACATCTCTTTTCATAGCTTCTTCGTAAGTATAAGGACACTGTTCTGGAATGTTGAAAGTATCAGGATCGTAATCATTTTCTCTTAACCATTTTCTGAGCCTACTTATTGCATCTATCCATGCCTTATCCACTTCAAGTGGTAGTTTACTTCTGAGGCTTGGATACAATTTAAAGAGTTTTATGATATCATCTCTTAAGTTCTCGATCTCTTTTATCCATTTACGACCACCTTTGCCAGCTCCTGCTCTTTGATCTGCTATATCACGAAAATTATCCCATTTATAAAGGTGTTCCAGGATTCCGGCTAAATAGCTTATACACTCTTTCAAATCTGATCTACTCATGTCTTCTATCTCCTCTAGTAAGTTCTCCCAATCTACCTGGTCATACTTCTTTTCCTTTAAGAGGTTCAGATTTATCTCAGCCCACAGTGGAAAATCTTTATCGTAAAGCTCTTTAAGCTCACTTTGTGTACTCGCAATTGCCATATGCCTAACCTCCTTTTTTATAATATAGGATATGATAATGTAGTTGCAAGTTTAATCATTTATTTTCCATTTTGTGTGCTGTCGTATCAATATTTTGATTAGTTTCAAGTGTTAAAGATATTTTGAACTCATACGGTAAATGGTAAGACTAGTATTAAATTATTTATAGTAGCAGTAGCTATTATATTTATGGGTATTGGTGGTATTATATTGGTAGGACTTGGAGGCAATAATGAATCTTGAAGAATATTTGACGCTCTTGATTTTAACGTTTGGATCTATAGGTGTATTCACTGTTTTACTTTTTTACTTTCTTATTCAAAGACAGCGTAAATTGACTAATGAAAAATAAAACTCTACGGTAAGATATAACCCATGTCTATTAATCTCTCTAAACTTTCTATTACTCTAGATTTAGGAATATTCAAGACTTTAGCCATGGATTTTATCACAGCATCTGATTCAATATCTATATAATCACCAATTGAAGTAATATCATCATCCGTACTCTTACTAAACATAAGTATATAAAGATAAACCTTCAGATCTGTTCCCCTAAGTTTTAAATCTTCCAATTTCAACTCAATCCAAGCCATAGTTTGATTATAGCATTGTATAGGTTCAGAAACGCTATTTAGCTTATTTAGCCGAGAGAAAGTTGTTTAGTTGGAATTAATATCGATAAATATGTGGTTGTTTTTCTTTCGATATTCTTC
>CAYFFZ010000082.1:0-2764 GCA_964342655.1 uncultured Nitrososphaerales archaeon | reverse complement strand
ACCATGTATTATTCTATAAGCAAAGTTTATATCTTTTCATAGTGTTTCCAAACTTATACAGTAGCATTTCTGAGTGAAGAATAATAAAATGACTATATATCACCTCAAGTTTGATTCTAGTATGCTAAGAACATTTCTGTCTTTAACACCGCGACTGAATTTATGCAGAATTTTATTTTCCCTGATCATCCATTCAAATACGTCATGGATATTATGTTCTTTTGAGAATTCATGCTTTTTAACCCATTTATCTACAGGCCTTTCGTTTAAATAACCAATACCGGCAAATATGTAATCCATTTTGGTTAGCATGTCTTGATCTGTACTACTGAATTTAAAATATTTGGATAAGTAATGATATCTCAAGAGAATAATACTAGCTCTGTATCTATCACCGGCATCCTCTATTTGTTCTACCACTGGTACAAATATCTTACCGGCACCTTTATCTCCAGCATTTATGATACTTACTTTTGAGATTTTCTTGATGTCCACAGCTGGTTCATCTACCGATTCTTTAATGTCTTTAAGTAAAATATTCAAAATATCTTTTTGTGACTGTACGGGGCTTCTGTCTATTTTTATACTGTAATATCTTCCCACCATCTCATTATCCAGATAAAATGGTGGATAAAATTTGCTGTTATTTTTGATAAGGTAGTGTTTTCCTACTACTTCTTGGTTTTCATCGATTGAGAGACTGAAGATAATGTGCCATTTATTATCTTCATAAGGCATCATAATATGTGACATCAACAGTTTAACTGCTATCATATACCTCTCCTGTCATTTACCATTTGTCTCATAAAACCTATGCATATTTTTGGTACTCATAATATGACATTAACATAACACCATAGTCTATGGATTATCCATAACATACAGCCAAGATACAACCTTAGAACGGAACATCATCGTCGTCGTTTGTAAAATTATCATCCGTTTCTTCATTTATATTCTTAAGTTTATCAAGCTCGATGTCTGTGTCCTCTGATTGTGATTTCATCGTTGTGTTTTCTCCGTTAGTATTTGGTTGTGACACTATCCTTAAGAATTCTGCCACTATAAGTACTTTTGATACAGTCTTCCCATCCTGGTTTGTCCATCTCTCCTGAGACAGTCTTCCTTCTATCAAAACACTTGTGCCTTTTTGTATCTTATCCAGCCTGTCAATTGTTGAGCCCCACACTTTAACATCAAAATAATGGGGTTCGTTTTTCCATTCGTTAGTTGTCTTGTCCTTGTAATTTCTGTTAAAAGCGATAGATAGCTCCGCTACCTTGTTGCCGGATGGTAAAATTCTTATTTCCGGGTCTTTGGTAAGCCTTCCTATTAAGAATACTTTGTTTAACATTGTACACACCTGGTTATCCAGAGTGTATTATACGCTCTGGGTTAGGATATTTGTATTCCGCCAATTCAAGTATGGACACACTCCTAACAGGCGGTTTTTGTCCATACCGTAATACCCATAAAAATAGATACCTGATTGCTTTTTTGTTCCGATGTATAACTCCAGTATACCGTGAGCACTCGAACCTAACAGAATTACCCACAAAATAAAGAGAAAAAAGATAGCACCATGTCTATCAATATCCTTCTCGAATATAAGTTTGTGCATGCATGATGTTCTGAACTTATACGCCCTTTGTATCTTCATTTTTGCCAAAATCCTCGTTTGGTTTGTATGGCAGAATATCAGGACTTTTATTCCACATGTCGTCTAATTTTTTAATGTAATAAAAAGAATGGTCGTTTAAAGTCTGTTCATCGTCTTCGTCCTGATTAGCGTAGGCGTTAAACAGAATATCTAAGCTGTTCTCTATGAAGTCTACTCGTTTAATGAGAAGAGTTTTCTGCTGCATATTTTTTATTTCTTTTTTTTCCAAATTGCGTACACTATTTTCGAGCGATTGAACTGTTAAGCGCAGTTTTACGAGCTGAACTGTTAAAATTGATGTAACAGTTACTAATAAAACATAGCTAAACACAAATATCATAACTCACCTCCTTGCATCTCATCTATATCAATCCCATTGCTTGCCTTAAAAGGTCAAAGGTAAAAATAGATGGTTCATCATCTTTTATCCTGTTCTCATCCACCACACCAGATACAAAGTGGATCTGATAGTTAGGAGACATTTCGTACCAGGATAGAGAACCGAAATATCCCTTTTGATTGTAGATGTAATTGAAATTAGGATTATCATCCACTATGTAATTTTTTACAATGATCGTAAGATCCTTTTCTCCGGCATTTGCATCTCTTATGTTTGATAGTTCTACAAACTTAGCGTATTCAAATCTGTTTTCGTTATCTTTGTAAGTTGTATAGACGGACCTCACTCTCATATCAGCTGTGAATACGCTTTTTATAAGATTATCTACCCTGTCAACCCCCTGAAATACTATAGAAAGCTCCCTCGTTTCGTCGGCATTGCCTACCTGTGTACGGTGAGAATGGATAATCAGTTTATTACCCTCTGGCTTTACGCATTTTTCCCTTATTATTAAATGCACCCTGACATTTAACTTTTCAACCTCTGATCTTGCATGGTACACAGTCCTGTCTTTAAATTCTTCCACTTTTTCTCTAACATTGCACCTTGCAACCTTCCAGTTCATTAAGTCAAAACTTAAAATCATAGCTTCAACCTCCTGTTAATAATGATAATAGTACTTTTTACATATTTTGTCAAGTGATATATATCATATATATATATTACATATATCTGTGTCTTGGTTTTTTCATCCAGTCCGAACG
>CAYFFZ010000081.1:0-2777 GCA_964342655.1 uncultured Nitrososphaerales archaeon | reverse complement strand
TAGAAGTAGGCACCGAAAACTCATCCACCGCTATCTTAAGATATTCCTGATTCTTGGACCATTCTGTTAGCTTGTATAGAAAGTTCTGTTTACCGTCTCCGTATACCCAGCTTGTCCTAAATATTAAAAACTTATCCAATCCCTCTTCTAAAGCCCATATCTCACCGGTAAGCTTACTTTTTCCGTATTGGTTTAAAGGAATTGGTATATCATCTTCTGTATATAAGCCTTCTTTTTCTCCATTGAATACGTAATCTGTAGAATAGGTTATAAAGTAAGCTTTATATTTCTTTGAAAGATAAGCTATGTTTTTAACACCATAAGCGTTTATTCTGTAAGCATTATAAAAATCAGTCTCCGCTTTATCCACGAGATTGTAAGCGCTACAGTTTAAAACTATATCCGGTTTATAACTCTCAAATACTTCCTTTAATCTGTCGAAATCAGACACATCACACTCTTCATGACCAAGCGCAAAGACATTTTCAGTTTGTAGTTTTTCTTGAAAAGCTTTACCAAGCTGTCCGTTCTTTCCAAATATCAGATACTTCATCTTACTTACTCTCAAAAGATGTTATGCGGTTATCATTCATATCTATGTTGAGTATCCCTCCATACATCTTAAGCTCTTCTATTATGTTGTACCATTTTTCTAGTTCTTTGTACCAGCTCAAGGTTATCGTCTCTGTCGTCTTATCAAGCTCTTTGCTCTCTAGCTTTTCAACAATCTCTTTTACTCCCATCTGCGCATTCCACCTTGGTGTCCAGTTTAGGGTTTCTCTTATCTTTCTAAAAGATACCCTATAGCTTCTATGATCAGGATCGCCATACCATTCAATATCTATCTTTTTCCCTGTCTCTTCCTCCACTATATTAGCCACTATCTCACCTAGTTTTCCTATCTGATAATTTAACTCGTCTCCTCCGACATTAAATATCTCACCGTTTATCTTGTCTTTATCAGCAGTTAAAAGCATTATCATCACGTCTGCTGTGTCCTGTACATGCACCATTGGTCTATACTGAGACCCATCCCTCATCAACGGTAACTTTCCAGTCTTCCATGCTCCGTAAGTCATTCCATTTATTGCAAGATCGAATCTCATCCTTGGGCTATACCCAAACACCGTTGCCTGTCTTATCACTGTAACCACAAAATCTCTGTCAGCTAACGGAAGTATATCTTGCTCTGCTTTTTCATTTGCTTTTGCGTATGTAGTTAGCGGATTTGTTTTTGACGTTTCGTCTACTATATCTTCTTGAAAACCATATATACTACAGCTAGAGGGAAGTATATACCTTTTAACCTTTTTCCTTTTTGCTATATTTGCTGTCCTTACACGAGATTCATAGTTTATTTGCCATGTTGCCTCGTTGAATAACTCGCCCGAAGGATCATTGGATACCGCAGCAAGATCTATAACATAGTCTACATTATCAAAGAGCTCTTCTTTCATCTTTCTGGTATCTTCTTTTATTATTTCCAAGTTTTCATGTTTTGGTAACTTCTCCTTACCAAAGAAATACCTATCTACCGCCTTAACTTTATACCCTTTATCTAGTAGCTTAGGAACTAATATTGTCCCTATGTAGCCACCAGCACCAGTAACTAATACTGTTTCCATATCTATTCCTCCTTGTACTCAAAATTTATCTCTTCAATTATATCTTTTAAAAAAGGTGCATTTGCATCCTTCTCCGAAAGGATAGGCTGAGAAATTGGCCATTCTATGGCCAAATCCTTATCGTCCCATCTAATACTCCTATCGTATTCCGGTGAATAGTATTCATCAACCTTGTACATTATTTGAGTATTCGGAACAAGCGTTAAGATACCATGAGCAAAACCTTTCGGAACTAATATCTGTCTTTTATTTTCAGATGTTAATACAAATCCTTGCCATTTTCCAAAGGTTGGGCTACCTTTTCTTATATCCACCACTACATCATATATAGCACCATCCAGTACTCTTACCACCTTTGTTTGAGCTTTTGGATTTAGTTGAAAATGCAGTCCTCTCAACACACCAGCTTTCACACTCAAGGAATGATTATCTTGCACGAAATCGTAATATAGGCCTATTTCCTCAAAATCCTTTTTGTTATAACTTTCTACAAAAAAGCCTCTGTGGTCTTCAAATACCGTAGGCTCTAAGATATACACCCCTTTAAGCTTCGTTTCTAACTTCCTAAATTTTCCCATGCTTTACCTCCGTTTATAAACAAACAAAATCATACATAGTTTTCTATTATCCACTTTGTAAATGGGTAGCTAGCAGTGAACGCCGGCGATACTGCATTTAGGATGTGTATACTCCTCTCATCAGCTTCAACCACAAAATCCATAACCAATCTTTTTGTCTTTGTATTTAAAAGCTGAGATCTGATACCTGGGCTCCCCCATCTACTAAACCTCGAAGTATCTATATATTTTACCATCTTTGCAGCTTGCTCTATAAGGTAGGTTTTGCTATATTTTTTAATCTCTTCAAGCGCCAAGCTTCTAAACCCAAACGCATTGGTAACAAACAATGACAACTCCCACGATATTATTTGAAGAAATTCATCTAATTTAAACTTATCAAATCCATTATAGTTTTCCCTCCAAAATGCAGGTATTGCCGTTGGTCCTATTTTTATTGTGCCATCTACTTTTATCGTATAATGAACCCCTAAAAATGGATTTCTTATGTCTGGAACAGGATATATGTTTCTCCTAATAGGCCTATCATCACCAACATATTCAAGGTATATGCCTTTAAATGGTATTATGATAT
>CAYFFZ010000080.1:0-2811 GCA_964342655.1 uncultured Nitrososphaerales archaeon | reverse complement strand
CTAAAACACGTCTTTCAAATTTTTTGACTAAAAAATACTTTAAACTAACATTTGTTAAAGATGTTTCGTGTATATATATAGCGTATTTTTCTTTATATAATTTTTTTCTGATATAACCAGTTATACCTGCAAACTGGTCGTGAAATAATGTAAAGCCTTTTATTATATTTGCAGCCTTTATGATCAAATCTAAGTCAATAGTAGCCTCTTTACCTCTTTGAGGCGCATATAATAACGTCATAGTTGTGAATAAAGGAGCTAAAAAACTTTTTTCATTTCTCTTTCTTAAAATTATATAATTAAGGTTAGATAAATCATAACTACCTCCTGCATCTCTGTAAATATAAAGTTTATATCCTGTTAACCTTGCTTCCTCAATTGCTGTTTTAGGTACACCACTATTCCATAATAATCTAACTGCAATATTCATTAAAATTATGTTATTTTAAATATTTATAAATCTTAATTTTATAAAAAGTTAGAAAATAGTATGCTAAATTTAGGGTCATGGTATATTTAACATAACAGAATAACAGGATGCTGGTCAATAAACTTGCCTCAATATGCATCTCTTTATGGTACCTGAACTAGTTGTAGAACGTAAAGAACAGCTTAAGCATTATGTTCAGCGCTCTTATCTCAAACTTTCTCGCGTTTATATTGTTACAAAACAGCTTTGTCCTCCTCTTCAATGTAGCGAAGAATCGCCCACCCTGTTTCTCCTTCTGAACGTTTCATGGCTGTGTTCAAGCCCAGCGCCTCAAACGCCCACCTGTACCATGCTCCTCTATCAACTAGGAACTTCGGCTTGCTCTTGCGCTTCATAAGCACTTCCTTTAAGAAGATCAGAGCTTCAAGGACGCTTCTGTCTTTTGTAGTTTTGATAGCCAGAAGCTCCTAGTATCATAATCAACTGTTGCTCACAAATAAACAATCTCTCCGTTTACCTTAAGCTCTGTTTCATCTGCAACAATCAATACCCTCTCTTTAACCGGAACGTCAAGAATTATTGAAGAAAAAGCTCTAGCCCAGTAAAGAACAGATGCGTGAAATATGTTTAGATGTTCAGATATTTGTCACAAAGATAGACTAAATATGTAAAGTAAAAACGGCTAATGTTTTTTCCGATAGTTTTTTATTTCGAAACCTGTTTTTTCACTATTTAATATTTTCATCATAATATATTATTATTTCATTTACTTTAAACACTTTTATCTTTTTCACCTTTTGTATATTAGCCAGCCCTGCATGTACATTGCATCAAAGCCTTTGACTGCAAAGCTTCTTAAAGCTTCTTGAGGCGTTTCAACCAAAGGCTCTCCCGCTAAATTGAAAGAAGTGTTCATAATAAGCCCTTCCCCTTTTATATCTTTGAATGCTTTTATCAACTCATACCACGTTCTATTCTGATCCCTAGTAACTGTCTGAGGTCTTGCTGTCATATCAACGTGACAAGTTACAGGGACTCTATTGCAGGCTTCTACATCTTTATAGCGGAACATCAAGATCATGAAGTCATGCGATGTAGGATCCTTAAAGTATTCGCTTTTATCTTCATCTAATAAAGAAGGAGCCAAAGGTCTCCACCATTCCCTTCCTTTAATCTCGTTAACAATTCTCCAGTATTCTTTTCTTGTAGGATCGGCTACTATCGATCTGTTTCCAAGGGCTCTTGGACCTAGTTCTGATCTGCCTTGATACCAAGTCACGATATTGCCTTTTGCAACCAGATCGGCTACCGCGTTAACGTCTTCGCCAACATATTCAGCTTTAAACTTGCTATCTTTAACTGCTTTATTTATTTCTTCCTCATTATATTCTGGACCTAAGTAAACGTTTCTTAGTCTTTCCCTCTTAATCTTTCCGCCAAGAATATGTTCATAAACGTATGCGGCAGCTCCTATAGGTCCTCCTGCGTCATTAGCTGCTGGGAAAATAAATATATCGTTGAATAAATGAGAATACCATAATTCCATGTTGGCTTTTGCGTTTAGAGCTACTCCCCCAGCCAAAGCAACTTTATCCTCACCCGTATGATTCTTTGCCCATTCTGCGGTAGCTAAAATAGCTTCCTCGGTAATTTTTTGTATAGCCCAAGCTATATCCGCGGCATCTTGATTTAACTCAGCTTTAGGATTCCAATTAATTTTTTCTTCTGTCATTTTATCTGCTATTATATCATACATTTGAAATGCTTTTAATCTACTTTTTGTTTTTAGCATTTTTCCATTCAATGTTATATAAAACGGTAAATCACTATCTGGATTTATTTTTACAAATTCTTTTAATTTATCATAATATTTTGATTTCTGTCCATAAGGTGCTAAACCCATAGCTTTACCAGGTCCTTCTAATATTCCTAAAGAAATCCTACTTGATATGTGATCATATAAATTACCTAGAGATCCGTAAGAGGTATACATAGATAATACGGGTTCGAATTCTCCATTTTTTACTTTCCATATTACAGTAGCTTCATATTCTCCTGATCCATCGATTGTTAATACAGTACAATTATTAAAACCTGAGAAATAATATGCTGAAGCAGCATGAGCCAAATGATGCCTTATAGTATATATTTTAATTTCTTTTGGAGCTTCTTCTCCAAGATCTTTGATAGCTTTTGTAATTATTTTTTTAGCCAAGCTTATAAAATCTGCTTTAATATAATCTAAAAGAAGAGATGAAAGTTCGCTATAATCTGTTATATTATGACTAAAAGAAATAATTAAAGCTTGACCAAATTTTAGATATTTATATTTTAAATCCCCGTTAAATAACGAAGGGTCCCAATTTATTGCATAAGTATCT
>CAYFFZ010000079.1:0-2847 GCA_964342655.1 uncultured Nitrososphaerales archaeon | reverse complement strand
CGTGACCGCGATGGTCAAATTGAGGGAAAGCCTCGGCGTCTTAATTGCGGTCTGGCCCTTTAACAAGGTACCGGAGCTCTGACACTGGGGGACAGCCCCGAATGGGTATATGGCATATCAGTTTAAAAAACCGCTAAGCTTATAAGCATCTCACACATGTAATTGGTTAATATCCAAAAGTGCTATCGAGATTTGATAAAGTTTTTTAACCGTTATTTTCTATATTTAACTGACCTAAAAGGGATGACAGACAGCAGGTAAACTGATCCGTGATGTAAATGAACGATAAACCTCGCCTTTTAAGGCGGGATAAAGCTTTTTAAATCCATTCACAAATTTTTCTTTATGACGCTTCCCTCTGGTCAACTTCTTAAGGATGAGGAGCGGGAGCCGACTGTTACTCCCGCAATGCCAGAGGGAGGCGTCCACGAAGTTGAGTTTGGGAATAAGAGGACAAACACAGTTAGGCTTTTACCAAACGGTCATCAGCACAGGAAATTGCTAAGGCTAGCGGATGATTCAGCGAAGCTGTTCAACGAGATAAACTACGAGAGGAGGCAACAATTCTTCAGCGAAGGTAAAGTAGATTTCAAAGGCACTTGGAATAAATACTATAATAAATACAAGAGCAGATTAGGCGTTAACGCTCAAGCAGTAATGCAGAAAAACAACGAAGCATGGAACTCCTTTTTCTCTCTGCTGAAGCTAAAGAAGGAGGGAAAATTACCACCGCACATGGAACACGTTTCACCGCCGAGGTACTGGAAGGAAAACAAGAAGAGAAAGAAAATACTAGTGGTTAGACAAGATAGATATGAGGTTGATGAAGAGAACCACAAGATTATCCTCAAGGACTTTCGCATGGAAATTGACTTTGAAGGTAAGTTGAGGTGGTGCGGTAAGCAAGGTAGGTTAGAGATTATTTACGACGAAGACACCAACAGGTGGTACGCCCACATTCCCGTAGATGTAGGTGTTGAAACAACTAAGAAAGGCAAGCAGTCAAAACACATTGTTAGCGGTGAGAGGAAGTCAGTTCAAGTTGCTTCGCCAAAAGGCAACAGAACAGCTTCAATCGACCTAGGTATAAACATCCTAGCTAGTGTTGTAGTTGATGGCGGCACTTGGCTGTTATATAAGGGTGTAAGAGCTAAGGAGGACTACTTTTACTTCGAGAAGAGGATTGCTGAAGTACAATCATTAGCAGACAGAGCTAGAAACATAGGTGAGTATGAAGCTTATGAAGAATTATCGAGGGAGAAAAGAAGACTATTCAAGAAGTTAGGTAGGAGGTTCCTTCATCTGTATAGGACTTTAGCAAACGGCCTTATCAAGGAACTTCATGATCTTGGCATTTCAACGATCTACATAGGTTATCCTTACAACGTTGGGCAAGATAAGGGTAACAAATATACTGTTAACGTTTGGTCTTACCGCAAGCTCATTGAGGCTATTGAACTTAAGGCTCAGGAATACGGCATGAAAGTATACGAAGTAGTTGAGTATAACACTTCAAGGCTCTGCGCTTATCATGATGTGGAAGTAAAGAGGCAGCCTAGGGGAGTAGTTAGCTGTCCTTTCAACCATAAGCTGCACAGCGACTTAAACGGCGCGCTAAACATTTTAAGAAAAGCTAAAGGAAAGGTAAGCAATAATCTGAAGAAACCTCTATCATTCATAGTAGACCACAACAGAATAGCTCCCACAAAGGGGAGTAACGCCCTAGACCCAGGCAGAACGCTCGCCCTTTAGGGCGAGGAGTGGGTCAGGTAAATGCGGTCTGTTCATTTTTATTTTTGTTAAACCTTAAATTGAGGGCTTAGATTGATATTATCATGAAGCACTTTGACGTGATAGCGTTTGGCAGCGGTTCTGCCAGCAACATATACGCTGAACTCCTTTCTCAGAACAGGAACATAAGGATAGCTGTTATAGAGAACGGCCCAGTTGGCGGCATATGCCTTACAAGGGGCTGCATACCATCAAAGATGATCCTCTATCCTGCTGAGCTTATGCACAACATAAAGAGAGCGAGCGATTTCTGGATAGATGTCGCTATAAAGTCTTTGGATTTTGAAAAGATCATGAGCTGGGCTTATGATGAAGTTATGGGAGAATCTTATCAGATAGAGAACGCTCTGATGTCAGACCCGAGGATAACTCTTTATAAAACAAACGGGGAGTTTGTTGGGGACTATCAGGTAAAAGTTGGAGATGAAATAATAACAGGGGATAAGATACTTCTCTGTACCGGTTCAAGGCCTTTCGTGCCAAGCATTCCTGGACTAAGTGATGCCAATTACTACACGAATGATAACTTCTTCACTTTGAGAAAGTTGCCGAAGAGGACAGCTGTTATTGGCGGAAGCTTCGTAGGACTAGAGTTCGGCTTCTTCCTTTCGATGATGGGCAGCGAAGTCTACGTTTTTGAAATGCTTGACAGGATAGCGTACCAGGAGGAGCCGGAGATCTCATACCAGTTGGAAAAGGATTTGGATCAGCACATGCACGTTTTGCCTCTGACAAAGGTGGTTGAAATCAGAAAGTCCGGGGATAGCAAGGTAATAGTTGCAGAAGATCTTGAAACAAAAAGCACCTTTGAAGTCCCCGTAGACGAAATAATAGTTGCCGCCGGCAGGCAGAGCAACTCTGACATAACTAAGCCTGAAAAAACGGGTGTTAAGACAGATGAAAAGGGCTGGATAGTTGTTAACGATTATATGGAGACCACAAAGCCAAACATATGGGCTTGCGGAGATGCAATAGGCAAGCACATGTTCAAGCATGCAGCTAACTACGAGAGCATGATAGTTTACTACAACGCATTCAAAGGAAGAAGGTTGAAGG
>CAYFFZ010000078.1:0-2917 GCA_964342655.1 uncultured Nitrososphaerales archaeon | reverse complement strand
ATGGATGATTATGGATTTTAATCTTTAGCCTTTAAAATTTATGATAATAAAAAGCTAATTTATCTATTCAATAAAAATGTCTGTTTAAAAAATTAGAAAACGTATTTTTTATGAAAGTTCAACAACTTTAACAACTTTTCCATCTTTAAAAGCAAATGCTTTTTTAACCTTTATGTATACTTTCTTTCCAGATTCAAAAAACCTGTTTTCTCTGTCCCTTATCCTGACGATGTTGTTATTTACATCAACGTAGATTATGGTTTCGTCACCCTGATACTCCACGTATTTTATTTCACCCTCTATCGATCCTTCTTCTTTATTTTCAAATATTTCAGCTTTTTCAGGCCTGAAACCCAAAGCGTCAAAACCGTCGCTAAACTTAAAGGCTGAAGCCGGTAACACGTTGAGCATCCCTATAAACGTAGCAACGAACATTGTTTTTGGGTTCTCATAAACTTCTTTTGGCGAACCAACCTGTTCTACGGCTCCTTCATGAAGTATTACAAGGTTATCAGCTATAGCCATTGCTTCTGACTGATCATGCGTAACATGCAATGCTGTTATGCCTAGCTGTCTCTGCAACGATTTTAAGTAGCTTCTAAGTTCGATCCTTACCTTGGCGTCTAGATTGGATAGCGGTTCATCTAAAAGAAGAAGCTTAGGCCTTTTTATTATAGCCCTTGCAAGAGCGACCCTTTGCTGCTGCCCCCCACTGAGCTGTCTTGGGTATTTGTTTATATGTTCTTCAATCCCCATTATCTTTAATACTTCGGTTACTCTTTGTTTAATTTCTTCTTCTTTTAGCCCTTTTACTCTTAAAGGCATGGCTATGTTGTCATATACTGTAAGATGAGGATAAAGCGCATAATTCTGAAAAACAAAGCCAATGTCTCTTTCCCAAGGAGGCTTATTAGTTATGTCTTTTCCTTCTAAAATTATTTTCCCAGAATCAGGATAGTCGAGCCCAGCTACTATTCTTAGCATGGTGCTTTTTCCGGCACCTGATGGCCCCAGTATGACATTATAGGTACCTTCTTCTATACCAAGTCTATCAACGTTTAAAGCGACTATTTTACCAAACTTTTTTACAACCTTTTCAAGCACGAGTATTTCTGTCAACCTTTAGCGCCTCCGACTCTATACATACGCTCAAGTCTATCCCTCATTATATATAATAGTATTGCTGGAGGTATGAGACTTATCACTGATGCTGCCGCCAGAGAACCATAATGCACAGATTCATGCCCGAGCGTAGCTCCTATAAATATTGAATATGTTTGAGCCCCATAAGGTGCAGCTAGATTCATAGAAAATGGGGAATACGTAAGCACAAGGGGGAATATCAGAGCTCCCCAAGATATTATAAAAGAATATAGAACAGCTATCATTACGCCGTCCATGCTCATAGGAAGTATGACCTTGAAAAACGCTGAAACTAGGTTCATCCCATCTACCTGAGCGGCTTCATCTATGTGCTTTGGGAAGTTTTTGTAAAAATTATAGCTTAACCAAATTACAACAGGAAGTACAAATACTGGATAAGTAAGTATCAGCGCCCAGAACGTGTTAATGAGGTGAAGCGCGTTCATTATTTCATAGAGCGGAAGCATAAATATTATCGAAGGTAAAGTATAAACAAAGAGGACATATATGAGGAGCTTATCACCGCCAAAGTTGTACCTCGACATCGCAAAGGCCGCAGGCGTACCTATAAATATAGTTATCAGCATAACTCCAACAGCGGTTACCAAGCTTGATATGAGAAATGGCATTCCCTGCACAACTGCTGAAATATAATGAGAAATAGAGGGTGTTGAGGTGATTATTACAGGCGGGATTTGAAATATTTGAGTTGATGTCTTTATTGACTCCAAAAATATCCATACCAAAGGAAACAAGAAAAATATCAGGTAAACTATCGCTGCGATCCATACAGCAGCCCTTGGAGCTTCAAAATTTGGGAACTTTGAAGCAAAGCTCTGCCATCTTGAAGTTGTCCTCTTTGCGGGTCTGTTTGACGGGCCTCCCCTCAGTACTCTCACGAAAGCATATGACATGACCGTTGACATTACGCTCATTATTATTATCAAAACAGCGGCGTATCCTATCAGCCCTGTAAAGAACTGTTGGTAAGAATAGTATGCTAAGTCCACGTTTGACATAGGTGGCACTTCTCCCTGTGTAACGAATATTGGATCAAAAGTAAATGTAGCAAAAATTATAGCAAGCACGAGGGCCATAAGGATGTTTGGCAATATATATGGCAGATCTACCTGCATCAGCTTCTTTATTCCTCTTATGCCATCTACCTTTGCGGCCTCTTCAATCTCGGGCGGTATAGACTTAAGACCCGCATACAGAAAAAGGGCAGACATCGGAAGGCTTTCCCATACATCCATTATTACTATCATCCATATTGTTCTGAACCAATTGAACCTTGCAAAATAATATACAGGTCCATAGAAAGGGTTCAACACAAGTTCCCAAGCAACAGCCGCTGTTACAAACGGGATAAATGCTGGCAAAAGAACTAAGAGCAAAAGCACCTTGCTGTCCGTTCTTTTTAAAATTGCGGCCAACGGAATAGCTAATGCTATATCTATGAATGGCACCGTTACCATATAAAATATTGTATTTTTAAAAACCAAACCAAAAAATGGATCTACAAGTATGGTGTGATAATTGTACCATCCTGCCCATACAAGCGCACCGGTAAACGTCTCTTTCTGAAAGCTTAAAATTATATTGCCTATTATCGGGTAAACTGTAAATATCAAAAAATATATGATCGCCGGTAAAGCTAAAAGCCCTGCCCATTTTTCAATAGGCTTCATTTAGAGGGCCTCCTTGTGAACGTTTTTATTGAATTTTATTTTTATTGTTTTTATGGAAAGGTCTTTACAACGCTGGGCTGGTT
>CAYFFZ010000077.1:0-3016 GCA_964342655.1 uncultured Nitrososphaerales archaeon | reverse complement strand
TTTTGTTGTTCATAACCAAAACCTATTGTAAGGTTATTTAGAGCGCCGAGAAATGTTTCCTGAGTCATATATCCAGATGTATTTTTGTAACCAAGCATCGTAGGAGTAAACTCTAACCTTATTCCATATTTTAAATTACCCTTAGCATTTTTGCTAGCTTGATAGTCATATGCACCATTCATAGCAAAAAGGTAGTATTTTAGCATTGTTTTGGCTATATTACCCCATATGGCTATACCAGCATCTCTGTAAGAGTTTGATATATTATCCCCTAAAGTTATAGGCGTAAATGGACTTAAAATGGGTGGTGGGACTGTTTGTTTTACGTTGTTCCATACTGGTACAAACCCGTATTCATAACCAGTGGGTATGATATAATTGTATGCTGCTGTATTTGATAGTCTTGAGACTGGGTCTCTGAATAACCCGGCCATTAGCTGAAATTGAGGCATAAATTTAAAGTTCACGAAAGCATCCGTAACTCTGGAGTAATTTAATACTTCATGGGCTCTGCCAGTACAATCGGGTTTTAAAGTACTATTAGCAAAGTCCATATCAGCACCAAATTGAACGACGGGATTAAACTGACCAGCAAAATATATTTTCACATCTCTAGTAGCGAAATTGGTAGAATTTTGCTGATTAGATGTTATCTTTCCATCGTTCTGAGCCCATATCAGCATTTTTAAGCCTACTTTAGCAAACTCATTATTGTTTGTCTTTAGCATTATAGCTTCAGATTCATGCCATCCTGTTACACTAATAAGTGCTATACCGACTAAAAATTTCTTCTTCATGGCTTTATTCCTATAGGTCTAGATATGTTATAAACACTCATCTATCCTTAGAATTTGAATTTTGCCATCGCTTGCTTTAGTTCTTCTGCTACCTTTGCCAGCTGATTAAACGTTGCAAAAAGTTCTTCTGTTGCTGCTGATAGTTTTTCTGAGAATTCTCGTATGCTAATCATGTTGCCAGCCAGGGAGTTTACTGTGGCGCTCTGTTCTTCTACGGCTGTAGTTACGGATTCAGATGATTCCTGTACTATATTTGATACATGCTCAATCTCCTTATAGTATTTGTATACATCCTTTATAGCAACAACAGTATTTTCTATGCCCTTTGTAATATTGCTTATCATATCTGAGATGCTTTTTGCAAATGCTCCTGTTTTTTCTGCAAGCTTTTTAACTTCGTCAGCCACTACGGCAAACCCCCTTCCGGCTTCCCCAGCGCGTGCTGCTTCTATAGCTGCGTTTAATGCCAAGAGGTTCGTCTGCTCTGTTATGTAGATTATGTTTTCTATAATTATGTTTATCTCTTGGCTAATTTTCTCCATTGATTCGGCACTAGAAACCGTTTTTTCTATCGTGGCACTACCATCCTTTATTATATTGAAAAGCTTGTTAACCGCTTCTTTGGTATTTACCATGTTTGATGCTATCGACCCAACAGTAGCCGATACTTCCTCTACAGAAGAAGCTATAGCGCTTATTTGTTCGTTTAGGTTTTTATTTTCCTGGGCTATAGAACCGGTAGTGGCAGACAGCTCTTCTATGCTAGAACCGAGTCTTATGGCTGTGTCAGCCAAATTGTGTAACAAAACTCTAACTGAATCAAGGGCCTTGTTTATACCTTCTTTTATTATGTTTAAATCTCCTTTCGCCTCAACTTCTATGCTTTCGCTAAAATCTAGGTTAGCCATATTCTCCACAACTTTCTTTATATCTTTTAAAACCTCATTTACCATTGTTATACCGTTAAGCATGATTTTTACAGCTTCTGCTATTTCATCTTTGAAGTTTATATTCGCATCTATTTCTAGTTTCCCTTCTTCTAAATTTTTTGAGGCTTTTAACAGTATATCAAGCTCTTTTCTAATAATAATCCATAGATACACAAACAAAGCTATACTTACAATAACAAGCGCTGATGATATAATTATGCTTTTTATTAAGGAATATTTAGCATCTTCATAGTTTGATATTATATCGTTGTAAAGGGTATTTACTATAGAATCGGTTTCTCTTGTAGCTAGTCTATGGGTTTCTTGGTATACGGACAGAAAATTTTGTAGTGTTGTGGAGGAAGGCCCATTTGTTATTATGTATTGTATAGTGGGTAAAAATTTAGTGGTCATCGTGTTATAAAACGGTAAAAAATCGCTGTAAACTTTTTTATAATTTGGATTTTTCTCATAGGCAATTTTATAGTATATGTTCTTTAAGTTGTCTAGTCTTAATCTTGTATTTTTTGATATGGTTTGTAGCATAGTGATATCTGAAGGTTTTAACTGATTGTCGTAAAGTACCTGAGCTGTTCTAGAAGATAGTCTTCCAAGATAATCTATGACAGGTCCTTGCACTTCGTAAAGCCCCACTATAAGGTTTATACGCCCCATATCTGGGTCTGCTATCAAAGCCCCATTTTCAAAACAGTCTCTTAACAACAATTTTCTGTATACTATCTTTACTATGTTGTTATAGTTATCTTTAACCTCATCCTTGGTATAAGAAAACGTCCTAGTTCTCATATTGTTCCACGTGTTTTCCAAAAGTTCAAAATCTTTTACTGAACCTATCGCTTTACCGTATTTTTTGTTTTCTGCCGCTGCAATTTCTATATCTTTGTCTATATCTTCTACAGCTTTTTCAAGGGCTGGTTTTACAGATATGTTGCCTCCAGCTAAAGACCTGCTGTATATTCTCGCAGATTCTAAATCCATGTATAGCCTAAACAGCGGTTTTGATATAGATATGGCCTTCATTTCCTTAGAGGCCTGTTTCATATTGCTTAAATTTGTTTCATAGCTTGTGTATGTATACAATATACCGAGTATTAACGTTATCAAACCAAGCCCAAATAACTTTACCTTTAATGAAGTATTCTTAATAAAAAGCATAAACTTTTTAACCTCCTCTACAAATCTACGTATATAGTTAGTAACAACTAATTAAGAATTATACCTCAAATGAGAAATTAATACCATGATTCCACCTCGCCGGATCTCTTTAAA
>CAYFFZ010000076.1:0-3032 GCA_964342655.1 uncultured Nitrososphaerales archaeon | reverse complement strand
GCTTGGGGAAGGATTGGGGGCATGATTTCACCCTTGGTTCTTGGCAGCGTTTTGGAAACATTCAAAAAGCCAAACCTGCCATTTCTTGTGCTTGGGGCAAGTTCTCTAAGTGCGGCTGTTCTCTTATATAATCTTCCTGAGACCATGTACAATAAGGGCCAAAAAATCAGTAAAGATAACGATCAAGATCTTTAATTTCTCATTAAAACGATCATGATTTATAACAATATGTCAAGCGTGGTTTTTTAGTAAACCTTTTAAACTGGTAAACCATTATTACTGGTATGACAGAGAACAATGAAGATAAAAAAGATGATGAAAAGACGGTTACAATAAAAGGCGTAAGAACAGATCTTTTCAAAAAAGTCAAAGATATGGCTTATCAGAGCGGGAAGACTGTGGGCGAAATTACTAACAGGGCATATGAAACGTTGCTAAACGGCGCACAAGGACTAAACGAAATCTCAAGATCCTTTCAGAAAGGTATTCAGGAGTCAGGGTCTTTGATCATAAGCTCTCTAGAAGAGCTGTCGATAGACGCGAAAGAGATAGCAAGCGAAGGTAAAAAGGTGGTTTTCAGGAACATAAGGAAGCTAACATTAACATCTCTAGATGATTCAGTTATAGAAAGGTACATAGCAGGCATCTACGACGTAGAAGAGCTAAACGTAAGCGGGAACTTTTCAAAGATTAAGCTTCTTTCAAAATGCTCAAACATAAAAAAACTGAACATAACACAACAGGCTTGAATAATTTATTGGTAAAGTATTATCAAAACTAATCTTCTATAGGTTCTTTCATTTCTTTTAGTTCTCCGTTTATGAGCGCTTCTACAGATTCCTGCAGCGTGTGTCCTTTTGGCAGATAGATCTTAATACCCATCTGTTTCAGTGCATTGTAAGCCCCCGGCCCCATTATATAGGTTATGAAGGCATCTGGTTTTTGGTCCATTATTATACGCATAAAAACTCCCCCGTGACCCCCATGCTCATGATGCCCGTGATGCTCGCCTTCTTCTGCGGCATGCTGGTTTTCATATATCTGATAACTTACTATTTTGTTTCCTTCAACTTCCACTACAGCATAATACGGAGCTCTTCCCGGGTGCCCCGTAACCCTCGAATTCAGTCCGTTATTGTCTTTAAGAGGTACAAATATCCTCATGACAAAGAGCTTGACAAAATAGATAAAAAATTTATCTATATAATTTAGATAGTATTCATACGCTTTCAAAACGCTTTTTACCTTTTTAAAATTAAAACTAAGCATGGAAAACGCAGTGTTATTTGCCATTGCGTCACTAGTTCTATTTACTGCGGGAGATGCGTGGCTTAAGGTACCCTCTGAAAAGCAGGGAGCTCTTAAAACGACTTTTTTTATAACTTTATTTTCATCTGTAATACTTTTTATTATATCGCTCTTCTGGAAAGGATCCCTCGGGGTCTACGCCCTTGGTTATTCTGCCCTTTCAGGCCTTCTGATGGGCACTGGGCTTTTGCTTGTTCTTGTCTCCCTTGAAAAGGAACAGGTGTCAGATACGATGAGCCTAATACCGGTTTCATATCTAGTACCTGTTCTCTGGGGGGCGTTTGTCCTTCATGAGAAGATAGACTATTACGATGTGATTGGGGCGTTTCTGATATTTGCTGGGACTTTTTTTATAATGTTCAAAACTTTAAAGCTTAACTTGGGCCTAGTACCAGCATTGATGGGCAACGTCTTCTGGGGCCTTCAGCTTATCTCTTTCAACTACGCCGTTTCCTCCTCATCTAACTATCCCCTCGTTGGAGCGTTCGGCAACTTCATATCATTCCTCCTTATACTTCTCTTTCTTCTCATAATAAAGGGATTCGCATTTGATATAAAGTACGTAGGGCATTCTTTCATAATTGCTGCTCTGCAGTCGTTTGCTCTGCTTTCAGCCCTATTGGTAGAAGCTTTAAATTCTATTGTTGTGGGCTTTTCAGTAATAGCGGCTGAACCGGCGCTTTTGACGATAATAGGCTATTTTGTATTTAAGGATCGAATAAACGTTTTGCAACTGCTTGGAGTAATGAGCATGTTCGTTGGTTTGTTCATTCTTTCGTAGATAAAACGCTCTTAACTTTTTGCTGTTGAATAAAATCACTTTAACCCCCTTAAAAGCTGGATTCTATTTTAAAGCGTTTAAAGCGCCCTTCGATAATTCATCTCTAAAAATTAACTTAAATTAATGCTCATTTAATATGCAAAAACCTTGAACAAATTCATGATTAATTTCATTAAGGCGGGAGCTTTGTGAGAGGCATGTATTTCTTTGGAATGACGTTCCTCGGATCCGGGAGTTCTTTTGCAACGTCGTCCGGCATTTTACCCATATAATACGTTCTAGGATAGTCACCAATGTAAGGCATCCGAACAGCTTTTCCATTTTCGATGTACTCCTTTATTTCTTTTCTTTCTGAATCTCCATAAATTAGTGCGCTTACAGGGCACGCCTTTACGCAAGGTGGAACCTCGTCTTCAGGTCCGCAAGCTTTATCACCAACTTGAAGACATACATAAGGCAGCCATATTGTCCTTTTTTCTTTCTCAGAATTGAGCTCCAGAACGCTACAGAAAGAGTCCTTGCCTTCCTGATAGGTCGCGAGCCTGCAAGCGAGGCTGCACGCGTGGCATCCTATGCATCTGTCAACGTTAATTATGAATACATGTTTGCTCATTTAAGCACCCCTCCTAACTTCACATAGCCCAGTCTTAAACGATGGAAAACCGGAAATCGGGTCAAACAGTCTGCCTACAACGTCATTCGCGTTTGCTTCAGGCACAGAAGCCCAGCCGTGCGGAAGGTCAACGACGCCTTCTGGAAGCATGTATGTCAGATGAGCCTTAACTTTTACAGACCCATGCAAGGTTTCCAGTGTAACTAGGTCCCCTTCTTTTATGCCTCTCTTTGCCGCATCTTCTGGGTTCATGTTTACCTGAGGGAAGGGAACTATTTCTCTTACCCAGGAAAGCTCCCTGTGCTTTGAATGTGTAAAAACTGGAATTCT
>CAYFFZ010000075.1:0-3064 GCA_964342655.1 uncultured Nitrososphaerales archaeon | reverse complement strand
GTCAAGCCGAGGAGGAATGTCAGTTACTACCTTTCCTTCTTCCTGCTTTGACATAAAGGTATTTTATTGTTTAGATTATATAAACTTATTCTTTTTAATCTTTAAACTGGTTTGAAAAGTGATCAAACGTTTATGAGCTTCTCTGTTTTCTTATCGTAGAACAGCATCTTTTCTTCGGCAAATTTTACCTTTATGTCCATGCCAGCTTCTAGCTTAACAAGCCCAGTGTACTGCACTATAAGCTCTGTATTTCCTACTAGTATATCTAAATAAGTTACAGCTCCCATAGGTTCTACATTTTTGATCTTGGCGTTTATGCCGTTATCGTTAACAAGAACTATGTGCTCGGGCCTTATTCCCAGTATAACTTCGCCTTCTTGATCAAAATTAATGCCGGTAAGTTCAATTATAAAGTCGTTGCTTACGAATTTCCATTTGGAGCTTTCCTTTACTAGCTTCCCAGGTATCATGTTCATGGCAGGGGACCCTATGAATCCGGCTGTAAATATGTCATTGGGCTTTGTATATAGCTCATATGGATCACCAACCTGCTTTATTATGCCCTTGTTCAAGACCGCTATAGTAGTAGCAAGCGCCATAGCTTCCGATTGATCATGAGTTACAAAAACTGTGGTTATTCCAACTTCTTTCTGAAGAGTTTTTAAAAACGCCCTTGCTTCAACCCTTAGCTTTGCATCTAAGTTGCTAAGAGGCTCATCAAGGAGGAACACGGCTGGATCTCTTACTAGAGCTCTTGCAAGAGCAACCCTTTGCTGCTGCCCTCCGCTTATCTGGCTCGGCTTTTTTTGAAGCACGTCCTCTATGTGCAGAGTTTCAGCTATTGCCTTTATTTTTTCTCTTATTTGTTCTTCGCTGTAATTCTTTATCTTTAACGGAAGAGCTATATTTTCATAAACCGACATGTGGGGGTAAAGAGCGTAATTCTGGAAAACCATAGCTATGTTTCTTTCTTTTGGAGGCAAGTCGTTAACCCTTTTTCCTCCAATATATATCGAGCCAGACGTGATTTCCTCAAGCCCCGCAATAAGTCTCAGAAGCGTTGTCTTCCCCGAGCCAGAAGGCCCAAGCAGCACAAAAAACTCTTTTGCCTTTATCTTCAGGTTAACGTTATCTAGCACAGTCATCTTCCCGAACTTTTTTGTTACGTTCTCAAGAACAACCTCTGACGTTTTAATTTCACCCCTTCACAGCACCAAGTGTAAGGCCCCTGGCTAAATACTTTTGTGCGATTACTCCAAGAATTATAGTTGGGAGCATAGTAAATATGCCCGCAGCTGCCAGTCCTCCCCATGCAAAGCTCTTTTCGACTATTATGAAACTAGTCAGGAAAACAGGCACTGTCTGCGCTCCTGACGGAAACGGAGAATATGTAAGAATAAGAGCGTAGAGCAGTTCGTTCCAGCATGATATAAAGTTAAGTATTATTGCTGCAACAACGCCGGGCATTATGAGCGGCAAGCTTATCCTGTAAAATATCTGATAGGGTGAAAGCCCATCTATCTGGGCTGCTTCTTCTACGCTCTTAGGAATATCGTTAAAGAAGCCCATAAGCAGCCATGTTGCAAACGGCGCAGTAAAGCTTATGTATGTTATTATAAGGGCCCACCACGTGTTTAGTATGTTGAGCTTTATCACTATAAGGAAAAACGGCACCATAAAAACAGCTTCTGGTATCATTGTCATGAAAAGAATTAGTCTTGCCAACCAAACGCTCTTTATATATCTAACAAGCGCGTATGAGGCCGGTGCAGCTATTAGAAACGTGCTTATTAGTGTTGCAAATATAGCCACCACTGTGCTGTTTATCATCCAAGGTATGCTTCCTATGGCAGTCTGGCTTACTGCCCCAAAAACGTTACCTGGAGTGTAAAAGTTGCTAAGGTCTATTTTTGTAGGGAAAAAGATTGGAGGATAAGTGAATATCTCAAGGCTCGTCTTTAGAGCCGTAATTAGCGTCCAGTAAATCGGAAATACATAAATAAGAGAAACTAATACTAGAAGGACCAAAACAACGACAGTAATTGGTTTTACCTTCATTCCTTGATCCTCTCCACACCCAGATACTTCTCAGCTCCGGTCAATTTAAGCGTTACAAATACAAAAATGCCCACTATCAGAAGGTAAAGTATAGCAAGTGCAGCCGCATAATGAGTCTGGAAATAGCTGAAACCTACCACATATTCATAAAAGCTTAGTATATAAGTAGCATAGCCTGGACCTCCGTTTGTCAGAACATACACTAGGTCAAACCCCTTAAGAATTCCTATAGAGTTCAGGAGAAAAGCTATTAACATAGGACCTCTGATTGAAGGCAAAGTTATGTACCTGAACGTCTGAAAGCGACTTAAACCATCAATGCTAGCAGCTTCATAGAGCTGGGTTGGAACCATCTGAAGTCCAGCATAAATTATAAGAAAAACAAACGGAGAATATTCCCACCCGTTTGCGATTATAAGAGCTGGCATAGCCCATTGTGGATTTCCTAACCAGTTTATAGCAGGAAGTCCTATGAGGGTTAAAAAATAATCTATAGGTCCGTAAGTTTGGTTAAAAAGAAGCAACCACATTAGCCCTATAACTACTGGCGAAACCATCAACGGGAGTATTATTATTGTTCTGAAAACGGGAGTAAGCTTACCCGTATAATTGTAGAGTATAACAGCAACTATAAAGCCTACTGAATACTCGATCAAAAGGGATCCTATATAATAATATGCAGTATTTGTAAGCGAGATCTTTAAAACTTGATCTTTGAGCATGAACTGGAAGTTTGCCAAAGTAAAAGCTCCCGCGTTATTCGTAAAAGCATTCTGAATTAGTGATACTATGGGGTATATAAAAAATATTAAGAAATAAACTAATATCGGAAGGACAAAAACCAGCCCTATTTTGAGCGTTCTATTCATACTTTTTACCCCCTGTCCGTCCTATTAAGCTTCTCTAACTCGTGTCATTATATAACTTTTTCCTGCGTGCGTAATAGTTTCATTTATAATTTTATGTTTTTTAATGTTTAGAACAAATCACAAATAAAAAACTTTCA
>CAYFFZ010000074.1:0-3129 GCA_964342655.1 uncultured Nitrososphaerales archaeon | reverse complement strand
GTTTTAGATAACGCAGAAATTATTATTACAAATTCTTATTGGAATAAAAAAATATTAAAAGAATTCGGATATAATTCAGAAGTAATATATCCAGGTTGTCATCCTGTAGAGAAATTAAATTTTAAAAGAGAAAAAATAGTATTAACAGTTTCAACTTGGGATTCAGGTAGGAAACCTGAAATATACGCCGAAATGGCTAAAAGAATTAATGGGAAAGTTATATTAGCAGGTCATTGGGCAAGAGAAGATTACAAAAAAGAATTTATTTCAAAATATGGAAGATATGTAACAGTAACTGGTGATTTAAGCGAAGCTGAATTAAGTTTACTTTATTCAAAAGCCTCTGTATTTGTTAGGTTTGGATTTAATGAAAGGGGTCCTGGAGGGGGGGTTATAGAAGCATTTGGATATGGAGTTCCTGTAATTGTAAACGAAGGTCTTGGAAGCAAAGAATTAATTAAAAATGGTGAAAATGGTTACGTAGTGAAAACTTTAGATGAAGCAGTAGACAGAATTAATGAAATTTTAGATAATCCCTATAAATTTAGCAATTATGCTTGGGAAACTGGTAAGGCTTTATCCTGGGAAAACCATGCTAAAAATTTATCAAATATATTGAAAAAGTTTGAGTATTAAAAAAGGTGCTATCGGCCTCAGATTTATTTCAAGTGAGTTCTATTTCTGGCAAATGATGATAACACAAAACCAGAAAATGAACATCAAAATTAATAATCCTTTATGCTTTATATTTTTATTTATCAAGAAAGAACTTAAGTAGAGCGATATAAGGCGCTTAGGAGATAATGCAAGCATAACAAGTGCATATAATTATGCGTTAACCGCTTCCTTTTCCTTGTGCTTCAAAGCATATTCAATACTCCTTAGTATTGAAGCATAAGGTTTAGAGTATGTTGTTACTGTTATTGAATAAACTGTAGTGTTGTACGCATAACTTCTGTTCATGGTTGTAGATAACTATTCTGTTAATATATTTAATGTTTTTTTGTTAAATCACTCTAGGGTTTCTTAGCAACTATGAACATATGAGAAGCTAAACTTGGAAATCGAGAAAAGAAAGAGTCAATTTTGTCAAGAAGTCCAGAGATGCCATCAGCCTCAATGCCTTTGATATCTAAGATTTCAAAATTAAAAAATTTCAGATATTCAAGCATCGCTCTCAAGGTAAATGATTTAATGTGGCCATTAGTTTGCGTTTTGTACTTTAGTCTTCCAAATCCACCTTGAAACGAAACATCATGAGAAAAAGGTTGGTAACCAAATAATAAAGTTACTCTGTTTATCCAAGATGCAAGATTTGGTGTGCTTAAAATTAGAATGCCTTCCTCTTTCAATATTCTTTTTATTTCGCTGACTGCCAAATCTGAATTGTAAATATGTTCGATGACTTCTTCGAAAATTATGACATCTATTGACGAGTCCTCTAAAGGAATTTTGGTTGTGTTTATATCTAAAATAATAGGAATTATTCCATTTTCCTTAATTTTATCCTCAGCAGAAGAAGCTATCTCAATGCCGTAAGCTTTGTAGAAACCAAACTTTTTAACATAATATGATAAATTCTCTCCTGTGCCACAGCCTATCTCTAAAATAGAGCCTTTTTTCCCAAACTTCTGTATTGCTTCTTCAGTTAATTTTACTCTTTTTAGCATATGTTTAGTTAGTTCAAGTTTAGCGTAATGTTTCTCGTAAAATTGTTTTAATGAATTTACTTCCATATTATAAAATAAACTTTAGGCATAATTTATAATTTTTGCATATGCATAATTATTTTAGCATCCTTTTATGTCTTATTTATTAAAGGCCTGAAAAGCATGTTTTTAAAAGCAGTAATTTTATTAAAGATAGAAGAGAAATCTCTATAGAACTCCACTGTAATGAAAATGTCAAAACAATTCCCAAATTATTGAAAAAGCTTTGAAGTGTCACAATATAATACTTTAGATGAAGTAAAGGAAACAATAGAAGCTATAGTATCACACCCCATTGATTTTCTAAAGCTAGAAAAACAATCAAATTATCTTGCATTAAGGGGATTTTTAATGAGTGTATTTTCTAAAAATCCAATTCCAAGCATAAGTAATACAGAATTTAAAATAATTTATGCTTCAAGAAAATTGTAAATTTCGTGATTTAGTTGAGAAAAATTTTATTTATGCATGTTAAAGTGTAGCTAAATAAAAATTTTTCTTTAGTACTTCACGCTAAGATTTATAAGTCTTTAAAGTTTAGCCTGTTTTGTTAACTGTTTACGTTAACGTTAATGATAACACCCTTATTCTATCGTCAAAATTCTTTGTTTTCACTAGTTTCTAATTACTGCATTAGGGACCTATCAAATTAAATCTAAAGTGCTAGCATGACTTAAGGAATATACGTAGATATAAGCATGGCTGTATTATGCGAGATGTTAATCAAATAAAGGATTTTTAAATAAATGTTAAGGTGCGAACCGCCCTGTCAGTTTTATGAAGTTAAACCTAAGTAAGGCGGTGATAAAAGTAGTTCAGCGCCTCTAACCTTTTTCTGAAAACCTCACTTGTCTAGAATCAAAATAAGAAACGTTAGGCTTATAAGCCTCAAGCATGGTTATTTATTCAACATAATTATAATTTTTAAATTTTAAAATAATAATAAAAATATTATAAAATAAAAACTAATTATGTTTAGGCTTGCTCAAGAAAAGGGTTTTGTTCTCAGCTTTGCTGGTCATGCTCTTTAACTCTGTTTATCAGTACTCCTGGAACGTTTTTGCGCTCTACCTTAAATCATATGGGCTGAGCGTTTTGTTTTTAGAGGCTATGTTTTTCTCCTTCGTTTTTATGAGCACGCTCCTTCAGATTCTGGGCGGATACGTCTCTGACGTTAAAGGACCTAGGGCTGTTGGGCTTTCAGCTTCAATCCTCTCTGCCTTTGGCTACTTAGCTCTTCTTAAAGACGAGCCTTTAGCTCTAAGGCTTTTGCTTTGGTCTTCTGGCTCAGCTGGAGAAGGGATGCTTTACGGCATAGCTACAAACTCAGCTTTAAAGTGGCACAGAGAAGAAAGAGGTCTCGCTGTTGGAATCGTTTCTCTGGGCTTTGGGGCAGGGGCGGCAATATTCAACCCATTAT
>CAYFFZ010000073.1:0-3242 GCA_964342655.1 uncultured Nitrososphaerales archaeon | reverse complement strand
GGTGGTGCGCTTATTACAGAAACAGTATTTAATATTCCCGGTATGGGGTTGAGGCTTTTTATTGGCATATATTCAGATGATTATCCCATAGTGCAGGGATTTATGGTATTTATAGGTATAATTATAGTAATTACAGCAACAGTGGCTGATATAATAATAGCTATTGTTGATCCTCGGGTGAGATATACATAATGCTATCAAGTATACAGTTGAACAGATTGTTTAAAAGAAAAAAGGCTCAAAAAATAGCTTTAGTTGTTGCAGTAGTATATGTGGCAATTTTATTTCTGATGTCAGTTTTTGCTAATTACATAGCTCCATATAACCCATACACTGTAAACCTTAATCAGATATTTTTACCCCCTTCGTTTAAACACTTGATGGGCACCGATTATCTGGGGAGAGATGTATTTAGTAGAATATTATACGGAGCGAGATATTCTTTGGGAGCCTCTGTGCTTGCTGTGGCCTTAGCTTTAGTAATAGGAAGTCTGATTGCTTTTACTACTGCATATATTGGTGGGTACCTAGATAGAGCCTTTAACATCGTGATGGATACTATGTACACTTTTCCTTTAATATTAATAGCTATAATGATAGCTTTTGTAATAGGTAAAGGTTTTTACAACGTAGCAATATCCGTAGCTATCGCTGAAACACCAAGATTTTATAGAGTTGTGAGATCATCGGTTATATCGGTTAAGAACAGAGGTTTTATCGAAGCTGCTAAAATATCTAACGTGCCGTTAAATGTTATTATTTACAGGCATATATTACTGCTCGTGATCCCACCTCTAGCTGTTATGGCAGCTTTAACGATGTCAGATGCTATATTAAGCATCAGCATACTCGGATTTCTTTCTTTAGGCATTCCTCCTCCTATTCCAGAATGGGGCGCTGATCTTAGCGTTAACAGGAGCGCTCTTTTGGTAGGTGCATGGTGGGCCCTTACGTTTCCTGGTCTTATGATTTTAATAACGTCGTTTGCTTTCTTGCTTATTAGTGAAATGTATAACGAGATAACTATAAAAGGTGCAGGCGAAATATGAAAGAAAGCTTACTAAAAATCGAAAATCTAAAAATGCATTATCGTACCTCCGATGGAGACGTAAAAGCCATAGATGGAATAAGCTTTAATGTAAATTACGGCGAGATAGTCGGTCTTGTAGGTGAATCAGGCTGTGGAAAGTCAAGTCTAGCATACACTTTGATGCGCTCATTACCTGAGAATGGGGTGGTAAAAGATGGCAAAATTTTTTTAGAGAATACGGAGCTTTTGTCAATGTCTGATAGAGTCTTCAGGAAAGAAATCGTCTGGAAAAAAATGGCGCTTATTCCACAAGGTGCGATGAACTCTTTGGATCCTTTATACAAAGTAGAATATCAGATCAAGGAGACCTTGATGGCCCACGATTTTAGAGGAGACCCAAAGCCATTGATAGATGAACTGTTAAAGTTCGTTGATTTACATCCTTCTGTACTTCAAATGTACCCTCATCAGTTAAGCGGCGGTATGAAACAGAGGATTACAATACTCATATCAATGCTTTTCAGACCTAAGCTGATAATAGCTGATGAGCCAACTACCGCTTTAGATGTTCTTACACAAGAACACATTTTGAGCCTAATCAGAAAAACCATTAAGGATTTCGGCATAAGTCTTATACTGATATCCCACGATCTTCCAATAGTAGTTGAAAATAGCAACAAGATAGCGATAATGTATGCCGGTAAAATTGTAGAATATGCAACAACGGAAGAGATACTAAGAAACCCCAAACATCCTTACACCGTTGGTTTATTGTATTCACATCCAGATATTGAATCTGAAGAGGAATTTGTCTATATACCGGGAAAACCGCCTTCTTTAAAATCTAATTTTACCGGATGCAGGTTTTACGATCGTTGTCCTTTAGCATCGGATGTATGCAAAAAAGAAGAACCTAAAATGATTGAAATTTCTCCTGAACATTACGTTGCATGCCATAATTATGAGAAGGTGAGGAAAGATATATGGTATCAGAAAATGATGTAATAGTATTAAAAGGCGTATCAAGGTACTTCGTGCAAAGAAAAAGTATGTTTAGCAGCGAAAAAATTGTAATAAAAGCTGTAGATAACGTAAATCTCTCAATAAAAGAGGGAGAAGTAGTGGCCTTAGTGGGTGAATCAGGATCCGGCAAAACAACTACAGGAAGGCTAGCCGTAAGGCTTGATAAGCCTACAAAAGGCGAGATTATATTTGAAGGTGTTGAAATTACCAGTTTACCTAATAATATATTCAATAAAAAATACAGGACAAAGCTTCAGATGATATTTCAAGATCCTTTTGAATATTTGGATCCTGAGCTTAGAGTATACTACCTGATAGCAGAACCATTAATGTATAATAGTAACATGACCGAGCAAGAAATAAAAAACGCTGTTTATCAAATGATGGAAGATGTGCAGCTTACCCCTGTTGAAGATTTGATAAACAGGAGACCAATGGAATTAAGCGGAGGCCAGAGACAGAGAATTCTAATAGCAAGATCTTTAATTCTTAACCCTAAATTTGTGGTGGCTGATGAACCTACATCGATGCTAGATGCGTCAACTCAAATGGGAGTTTTAAAGGTCATCAAAAAAATGCAGTCTAAACATAAAAATGCAATACTAGTTATTACACACGATATGGCTCTAGCTAAGTATATTTCGAACAGAATAGCTGTAATGTATAAAGGAAAAATTGTAGAAATAGGAGATTCTAAAGATATAATTGCAAAACCATTGCATCCTTATACAAAAGCGTTACTTGAAGCTTTACCAAAGTTAAGGCCTTTAACCGATCAAAAGAACATACATATTTTACCTGAAAAAAAGGTTTTCAGCTATACGTACAAAGGCTGTGTTTTTGCTGAAAGATGTATTTATTCAGACGACAGATGTTTATCTGAAGAACCAGAACTTATAGAAGTTGAGCCAGGGCATAGAGTTGCATGTTTTAACTTTAATAAGCTTATAAACGATTCGAGTTGATCTGCTTTGTTAATAATTAATTAGACCTCATTGTTTTTTGTTTAGTTTATGCCAATAATTTTTTTGCATAACGCGTCATTTCATCATAACCCTACAATTTCTGCATAACTTCCGCTAGGATACCTTTTACGGTTGTCGCCTATTAATGTCTTCCCCCTTTCCTTCGTTTATAATATCAAGGTCTTTGCCCTAGTTCTCAAAAATCACACATGAAACAAGAAAAT
>CAYFFZ010000072.1:0-3341 GCA_964342655.1 uncultured Nitrososphaerales archaeon | reverse complement strand
ATGTCAGACCTGATAAAACTTAGAAAGATTTTATTTTAAAATGAGGTTTTATATAACCGCTCAAATCGATAAGGAAACTCTAGAGAACTTTTCTAAACTAGGTTTTGTCCAGTACGAAGGCTGGGACACGACAAAAAATGTCTTTTCCGAAAAAGAGCTAGTAAAGAAGATAAAAGATTACAACGCAGACGTTCTGATAGTTGAATTTGAAAACGTAAACAACGAGGTGATCGAGAATACAGACCTAAAACTTATAGGTGTTTGCAGAAGCGATCCAAAAAGGAATGTAGACGTAGATGCCGCCAACAAAAAGAAAATACCTGTAATTTACACTCCGGGCAGAAATTTAAACTCAGTTGCTGAGCTTACGGTTGGAATAATACTCTCAACTATAAGAAAGATAGTTTTTTCAGACAGGATCTATAGAAAGGGAGTAAAAATTGAAAGTTTTAAAGATTATGCTGAAGTCTATTTAAAACTTTACGGGAACGAAATAAAAGGTAAAACAGTAGGAATAATAGGTCTAGGGAAGATCGGAAGAAGGGTTGCAAAAATTCTAAGCGCTTTTGGAGCAAAAATAATAGCTTATGATCCGTATGTTGAAGCTTCTGTGTTTAAAAAATTAAAAGTTAAAAAGGTTTCCTTCAATGACCTTTTGAGGCTTTCTGATATAATTACCGTTCATGCCTCTCTAACTGATGAAACCGCTGGGATGATAGATGAAAAGGCTTTTTCAATGATGAAAGATGGCGCTTACTTTTTCAATTTAGCTTCTTCTGGAATTGTAGATGAAGATGCTCTTTATAACGCTTTAAAGTCCGGCAAGCTTGCAGGCGCGGGGCTTGATGTTGTGTATGACGAACCTTTAGAATCAAGCAACAGATTTTTCGAGCTTGACAACGTTGTCATTACACCGCATATTGGAAGTAATACTTACGAAAAAATAAAGGTTCAGTCTGAAATGATCTATAAAGACGTTCTTAGGTTCATTCAGGGAAAAAGGCCTTTACACCTCTTAAATCCTGAGGTTTTTAGAAAAATTGAGAGATAAATTTTTGGCCCTTGACCTTGGAACGAGTTCAGCTAGATCGTATGTGATAGATCAGAAAGGCAAAGTTCTTGGAAAATATTCGGTTAAGTGGGTTATAAAAAAGAACCGAGAGTACTTTTTCATGGCAGAATACGACCTTAATAGGTTAAAAAATCTTATACCAAGATTAATTAAAGGCGCGCTTTCTGTCTCAAAAACTGATCCAACTGAAATAGCTGGAATTTGCGGAACAGGGCAAAGGCTGGGTGGAGTAATTTACGGAAAAGAAATGAAGGAGATATACATAGGGCCAGATTTTGACTCAAGAGGGGTAATGGTTGAAAACTATCCTAACGAAGAATCCTTAAATGAGATTTACAACGAAACTGGGCATTATCCTCCATTCCTCTATATGCCTATGAGGCTTCTTTGGTTTAAAGAAAATGAGCCAGAACTTTACAGAAAAGTTAAAGCTATTTCTGGTTTTACTGAGTGGATTTTTTTCAAATTAACTGGAAAACTTGTAGGGGACGTTGCCTCAGCCTCAGAGCTTTCGCTTTTTAATTATAAAAATCTAAAATGGAGCAAAAAGGCTCTTGATACCTTTGATTTAAAGGAAGAATTTTTACCCGAAATAAAGAAAGCTGGAGACGTTGAAGGTGAAGTTTCAAAAGAAGCTTCTCAGAGCACAGGTTTGATGGAAGGCACTCCTGTAACCGTCTGCACAGTTGATACCCACCTGGCTCTGCTATCTACAGGGCTGTTTAAAGGAACTGGGGTCGTAGCCGGTCACACTATGCCGTGCCTTTCAATCACAAATTTCCCTCCTGTAGATCCAGAAATGAAAACATGGTTAGGCCCATACGCCTTTGGCGGCTATTACTCTGAGTCCAACGCTGGAATAACGGGGGGTCTTATAGACTGGTTCGTAGAAGGATTTTTAAAAATAAAAGACTATAAAAAGTTTGAGAGGCTGTTTTTAAGGTCTCCTATAGGCTCAAAAGGAGTATACTTTAAGGTCTCAGAAAATCCGACAGACATAAAAAAGCTTGCTGAACAGAAAATGGAGTCCCTGATAGTCTTCCCAAATCCATCTGTCCCTTTCCTTGAAAATCCTGGAATAGAAGGCTTTGCAAGGTCTATAGTTGAATACATAGCGTTTAGCATGAGGGCGAACATAGAAGAAGTTGAAGGCGTTACAAAGGAAAAGGGAGAAGTAATAAGGCTGACAGGCGGAATAACAAAGCTAACAGGATTTTTAAAAATTGTAGCAGACGTAACTGGCAGAGAACTTTTAGTAAACAGAATGTCTGAAGGGACTCTGCAGGGCATGCTAATTTTGCTTTTGGTTTCATCTGGTAAATACAGCAGCTTAAAAGACGCTTTAGCAAGCATAGCAGATTTAAACAACGTAAAACAGAGCAGATTTTCTGAAAAATACGAAGAATACTACAAAAATTTTATATCTCTGAATTCTTTATATTCACAATTATAAATGTATGAAAATCTTAAGAAAAAAATAGCGCTTACGTTTAAAAAACTTGAAGAAATGGGGTTAAACTACGGCTCTTCTGGGAACATAAGCGTAAAGGTTAAAGAAGGTCTGTATTTGATAACACCGAGCGGATTGAGAAAATCGCTGTTAAGGCCAAAAGACATTTTGCTGATAAATTCAAAGGGAGAAGTGGTTGAAGGAAGTTTAAACCCTTCGTCTGAATACAGGCTTCATTTAAAGATTTATGAAAGCAGGAAGGATGTTAACGCAATAATACACGCGCATCCAATATACTCTACGGCTTTTGCGGTTTCAGGCAAGGAAATCCCAATTGCTGTTGAAGAAACAGCTATCTGCACAGGGGGACCTGTAAGTGTTGCCGATTATTCTCCTGCGGGTTCTGAAGAGCTTGCCGAAAATGCGTTAAAAGCTTTAGGCGAAAAAGGCGCTGTTTTGCTTAGAAATCACGGCGTCGTAACCTGCGGGACAGACCTTGATGAAGCCCTTGACACTTTGGTTTGTGTTGAAAGGGCGGCGCAGATAGTTTACATATCTAAAACGCTTGGAGGATATGAGACCCTGCCTTCTGAAGTCGTAGAAAACGAAAAAGAAATCTACAAAATAAAAAGAGGTCTTTAAAACTTAAATTACAGCAGCAGTTTAAATGTATTATGAAATCTTTAATCATTACCGTTACCCCTAACATAAGCTGGTTAAATCCTTCTATCCGATATCCCAAAACGCCTGAAGAATTCGTTGAGGAAGCAAAAAAGGCTGAAAAAGCCGGGGCTTCAATAATTCACATTCATGCTCAAG
>CAYFFZ010000071.1:0-3357 GCA_964342655.1 uncultured Nitrososphaerales archaeon | reverse complement strand
GTAATAATCATTAATAATTCTTCTGTATGAAGCTCAAGGCCGTTAAAATCGACATCAACAGTGCTGATAATTTCATTTTACTTAACTATACCGATGCTAAAAAGCTCGATGTTCAAATAGGCGAAAGGATGCAGGTTACTATAAATAATAAGAAAGCTGTTGGGATTGTTCGTATAACTTCTCGAATGGTAAATGAGGGTTACATAGGAATCAATTCGAAATTACTATATGATCTTAAAATTGATTCTGAAAACGACATAACAGTTGAAACAAAAAAGATCGAAAATAGCTTATCATCTGATTATATAAGAAAAAAGTTCAAAGGTTTTACTTTAAATGAGAATGAAATATTACAAATTATCAGAGATATTTCAGAAGCTAAAACTAGCGATTTAGAGACCTTGATGTTCATTTTTTCAACTTACTATAATGGATTAAATTTAGAGGAAACAGTAAGCGTTTCAAAAGCTATGGCTGAAACCGGTAACAAAATAAACATAACTGGGAAAGTTGTCGATAAACATTCAATTGGAGGGGTTCCGGGAAATAAAGTTTCGCTTTTAATAGTTCCGATTGTTGCAAACAGCGAGCTTTATATTCCTAAAACAAGCAGCAAAGCTATAACTAGTCCCTCAGGGACAGCTGACACTATGTCGGTAATTGCAAACGTAGAGTTAGAGCCGTCGGAGTTAATTTCTATTGTAAATAAAACACACGGATGTATAGCTTGGACAGGTAAATTAGGAATATCTCCTGCTGATGACAACATAATACAGGTAGAAAGACCCCTTAGGATTGATCCTGAAGGGCTAATGATCGCTAGCGTTTTGTCAAAAAAGATAGCGATGGGGATAAAATATATGGTACTTGACATACCATATGGCAAAGGAACTAAAGTAGAAGATTACAATTATGGTATTCAACTAGCACAGAAATTTAAAGATGTTGCAGATGCGTTAAACATAAAGATTACTTCAGCAATAACATACGGAAGCCAGCCGGTAGGTCATGCAGTAGGTCCTGCTCTAGAAGCTAAGGAAGCCCTTGAAGGTTTAATAAATCCAAGTAAGGCCGCAAAAAGCCTAATAAATAAATCCGCATCATTAGCTGGTTTGTTGTTTGAAATTACCGGATTAGTAGAAAAAGGGTTAGGTTATGATTCTGCCATTAACCTTATAATTAAGGGTAAAGCTTACCAGAAATTTAAAGAAATTATCGAAGCACAAGGAGGTAATCCTAACGTTAAACCCGAAGATCTGCCCATCGGACGCTATTCAAATGATGTTTTAGCTGATAAAGAAGGTTATGTTACTTTTTTAGATAACAGCGCCGTAAACTATATTGCACGGATGCTTGGTGCCCCTTATGATAGGGGAGCTGGAATTTATCTTTTCAAAAAAGAAAACTATAAAGTTGCCAAAAACGAGCCTATAATGAAACTTTATTCTAACAGCGAATCGAAAATAGATGCCGCGCTAAAATATATCAGTGAGAATAAGCCGTATTTGATTTCGGGCATGTTATTAGAATCTTACCCGTAGGTTTTATATTGCATCTGAATTAACTAGTACAATTGCCACTTAAAACATCAAATATTTATTTTAAAATATTTCTAAATAAATTTAATGAATATTGCTGAAGCATTTTTTGCCGTTAAACGTTTTAGGTATTTAACCGGTCGCGTGTTATTAATAAACAAGTTTGCGCTTTTTATGATATCGCCTTATTTTTAGAATTTATTTATTTCCGCTCAAAAAATTTCATAATAAACTTCATCTATAATATTAAACAGATCAACTTTTTTATCATACTGCATGTATGATGCAATTATTGAATATTTGGCAAGGGTTGCCAAGTCGCTTGCACTTAACTTTAGTGCCTTTGCAATTTGATAATAATTTTCATTAAGATAACCACCAAAATAAGCTGGGTCATCAGAATTTACAGTTGGTATCATGCCAAGCCTCATCATTGTTTTTATAGGAAATTTATCAAGAGGAGTTATATGGTTAAGTTTTAATGCTGAAAGTGGACATGTAGTAAGCGGTATCTTTTCTTGAATAACCTTTTCAGTAAGTGTCGGATCGTCTAGAATGTGATATCCATGATCTATCCTTGATACCTTTAACAGCTTTATTGCTTCCCATACGTATTCAGCTGGCCCTTCTTCTCCAGCATGAGCAACAGCTATGAAACCTTCATCCCTAGCCCTTTTAAAGACCCTCTCAAACTTTGAAGGTGGATTCCCTAGCTCTTTAGAGTCTAAACCAACTCCTATTATCCATTTCTTGTACTGTAAAGCCTGTTCAAGAGTTTCTTCAGCCGAGCTTTCTGGCATGTCCCTGAGAAAGCTCATTATTATTCCGACTGACAAGCCTAGCTCATCCTCTGCCTTTTTTGTCGCTTTGTATATTCCTTTTATTACTGTGCTGAAGTCTATCCCTCTTCTCGTGTGCGCCTGCGGGTCAAAGAACACCTCAGCCCTCTTTACGTTCTGAGAAGAAGCTTTCTTAAAATATGCGTAAGCAAGGTCAAAGAAATCATCTTCGTCTATGAGAGAGCTCACTCCTAAATAGTAAAGGTCCAGAAATGACTGCAGGTCTTTAAAACGGTAAGCTTTTTTCACGTCTTCTATATTGCTGTAAGGCAGATTTACGCCATTCTTCTTTGCCTTTTCGAGCATCATCTCGGGCTCTAGAGTACCCTCCAGATGAAGGTGAAGCTCCGCCTTCGGAAGCTTTGAAATAAATTCTATAAGATCGAATTTATTTTTGTACATTTTTACATACTTCATTTTGCTTTATATTTAATCTTTCCGTTCATATGTTAAAGCTTTAATCATAGAACCCAAGTCGAAAAAAGCATAATCAGGAAATGCAGATGGTGTCCCTATTGGGCCTTTTTTATATTTATAAATCCAAACGCTCATAAAACCATAATATGAAGGAACTTCTACATCATAAAAATAATCATCGCCAATTACAACTGTATTATCTTTTTTCAAATCTGTTTTTTTAAAAAAATAGACCTTAGAGACTCCCATTATATCTGGGGAAAAGATGCCGTCAAAAAATCCTTCAATATTTAACCTTTTCAGCAGCTCTCTTTGATATTTAGAATATCCGTTTGTATAGGCGTAAATTTTGCAGCCAAGGGCTTTAAGACTTTTAAGTAGCTTATCGGTTCCTATTATTTTAAACACAAACGGCCAAACGTAATATTTTTCTTGTAAACTAGGTAGTTCAGGCAACTTATTTGAACTTGACGCTTTAAAAGACAAGTATTCCCAGTCAAAAGCCTCAGGAGAAAAAGTTGAAAGCCTTGCATAGTGATCTTTTAAGACGTTTAACTTTATTT
>CAYFFZ010000070.1:0-3423 GCA_964342655.1 uncultured Nitrososphaerales archaeon | reverse complement strand
GAACACGCCTTGAGAGCCAAAGAAGTTTTACCAACTCCCGATGAACCCTCAACAAGTGAGACATAACCGGGTGTGCTCAAGATTTCAAGTGGTTCTCTTACCATATACATTTATTTATAATTAATTCTTTAATATAAATAGTTTTACTGTTAGAAAAAAGCTCTTGATCTTTGTAGCAAAAAGCATTAAAAGCTATTTAGATTATGTTATAAGCTAAGCTTTTTAAAAACTATAGAAAGGGAAAACCCAAGAGCAAAAGAAACGAAATAGCTCACGTCTGCGCCCCCGAGAACGCTTGCCAAGGGACCTACGAAGTTTATCATTCCAGAGGTGGCGACCTGAAGGTTCATAAACGGGACTGAAGCTAAAAGCGAAATTAAATAAGCCATAAGCAGTCCTGTATCGGCCTTTTTATTTGCTGAAAAGCTACCAGTTATTAGAGCTCCTGCGAGCACTCCTATCCACGGCGTTATCCAGTAATCCAAAAAATACAAAAAACCTTCAAAGTATCCAACGAAGTTAAGCCCTCCTATGACGGCGAGAGCCGTCCCGATAACAGCACCGATTAATATGCCGTGTTTTCTCTTTACCTTCTGATAAAGGGCGAGGAGGCTTAGCGAGTTAGAATAAAGGTTGAGCACGTTTGCCGAAAGGGCTCCCAGGAATATCATTATTACGGATGCAGCCAATGCAAAAGCGCCATATCTGTCTAAAAAGCTCAAAAGTACAGTCGGGAGACCCGTATAGTTTCCTGTAGCGGCAGATACCAGCATTCCAACTGCTTCCATCCATAAAGAAGCTAAAGCCCCTCCAAGAGTTACATAAGATATAATCCTTTTTCTGCTAACTTTTTCAGGAAGATATCTGCTATAATCGCTAGCGTAAGGTGCCCAAGACATTATGTAACTGAAAACAGTAGCTAGGGCAACAGCAAACCTGAGAGGGCTAAACCCTGCGAAGGAAGGCAATGAAGGCTTTGAAAATATTGCTAACAAAAGTACGACCAAAAAGAAAGCTCCAAGTATGTAGGAAAGTGCATACTCGGACCTGTGTATGACGTCATAACCGAAGAAAGCAATTATTACCTGAGAAATAGCCGATGTAATTACAAAAAACGAAAGGGGTAGAAAAGGGTAAGCATAATAGAGCACATATCCTGAAATTATTGCGTTTACTGAAAACCAGCCTAAAGTACTTATCCATTGTGCAGCCGAAAACAGCGCGTTTACATTCTCGCCAAAAGCCATCTTTGATATCATCATCTGCGGAAGGCCAAAACTTGGACCGTATGAAGCTAGGTAGCCTACTAGAAATGCCCCAAAGATGTTCCCTATTATTATAGCTATCCAGACCCATGACCAAGATAAACCTAGTGTAATAAGTATTGCCCCTAAGGCATAATCTGCAACTGTAAGGTTGCTTGAAAACCACAAAGTGAACTGATAAAGAGGCCTGCCGTGTCTTTCATCACTTGGAATTTGTTCTACCCCATGGGCTTCCATTTTTTCCGAACATATGTTCGGAAATGTTAATATTTAACTTTTACGAACTTTTGTTCGGATGAGGAAAGATATAGAGGAAAAAATCCTCAAGCTGCTTGAAAGTGGTGAGACGTTACAAAGCAGCATATACAAAGCACTTAGCGTGTCTAAGAGCAGGGTTTCTGAAGTGCTTAAAGATCTTGAAGAGAGGAATATAATTAAGAGACAGAAGATAGGGAAGAACTATATTATTTCCCTGAGCTCATATGCTAAAGGGACTGAAAACTTTATAAAGATAGGGATAATTAAGTCTTCTGAGTACGGTTACATAATACCTCTCAGGAAAATATTAAAAGAAAGGGGTGTCGATCTAGAAATAAAGGTTTACGATAGTGGAATCGGTGTAATGAAGGATCTAATTATGGGAAGGCTTGACTTTGGAATTTCGCCAGCAATTTCGCAAATATTCTTTGCCTACGCAGGTTTTCCGGTAAAGATTATTGCACCAGCAGGGTCTGGAGGTGGATACCTTTTCAGCAACGTAAAGGACGAAAAACCTAAAGCTCTGAGCAGCAGGCTATCTACGATGGAAATGATGCTCAGAACCGCGATAAATAGCTCTATAATAAGGGATCCTGCGCAAGTAAGCTATTTTGACGACCCGATGGAAGCTATAAGCGATTACTTGAAAGGAAAGGCGGACACCATAACTGTATGGGAGCCTTTTGCTGGCATGCTAAGAGCGGAAGGGATGCGTGAAGCCTATAAATACAGCGAAATGGAACACTACTGTTGCACATTATCAGCCCATTCTTCTTTGAAAGAAAACATAATAGAGCGGTTCAAAAAGGATTTTTACAAAAGCGTAAATCTTTACGAAAAGAACAGGGAGAGCTACATTTTTGCATATTCAGCCCTGTTAGGACTTCCTTATGGACTTGTTGAGGGATCCCTTAATGATTACAGGTATCACCACGATTTAGATTTAAAATTACTCGAAAGACAGCTTGCATACGCCGGTGTCACAATACCAAATCCATCAATCCTGAAAACAGTTATAATGAAAAGTTAAAAAGTCGGTCCTTTAAGATCATAAAAAGATTATAAGCTTTTTACATGCTGTACCTGTCAAATATTTAGTTGACCTTTTTACAGCTTTTGTAATGTCGATAAGAATACCGTTAAAGTTTAAAGCGACACCTAGAGCTGCTTTACCATCTGCAAAAAAATTCTCTGGGCTGTGTAATCCATATACACGATTTCTATAACTTTTTCCTTCATAGAATCAGAAGTACCCAGCATGAAACCGAGTTTTTTCAAGCAAAGCTAAGGATCTAATCTGGGCTTAATGGAGAATAAACAGATGATTCCTGGCGCTCAAAACATTTTATCTTTCACGAAGGTCTTTAAGATTTCTGAATTCGTATAATAAAAGAGAACGTGCTTGAATTAAATTTTAAGGACTAATCATGTGAAAGATTTTTAACGCTCTTTTTCAGTTAAAGCATAAAAGCAGCAATAAAGACAAAGAACCCATGAGCTACGTTTATCATATAGTTAAGTTCAAAGACAGTAGTGCTTATTTAATGTTCGACGTATGCAGCTGGAACTGCCTTTACTGCGTAAGAAATCTCAACAAGTGGTGCTCATCGTTGCCAGCACATGTACTAGCTGAGCTCAAAACAAAGGGAATAAAATACATTGGTGTTAAAGAAACAGTTAGGATCCTAAAAGAAAACTCTGTCAGCTTAGTTTTTCTAGGAGGAGGGGAACCTACTCAGGATCCAATGTTGCCAGAGTTAATGAGATCCTTAAAAAAGGAAAATATAGAATCGTGGCTTATAACAAACGGAGAATTGCTTAACGACGAACTTTATGAGCTTTCAAAAGGGATAACATTCAGCATAAAGGCTCTGGATGAAGCAAAACACATAAGGCTTAC
>CAYFFZ010000069.1:0-3456 GCA_964342655.1 uncultured Nitrososphaerales archaeon | reverse complement strand
AGATCTATAACGGCCCTATGGACGACGAAGGAGAATCGTTGAATGTTGAATACGACCCTGTTGGGTGGAAGATAAAATCTATTATTCAAGAAGTTAAAGACTTTGTCGGATCGATACTAGAAAATCGCGATGCCCTTGTTAACCCATACGATGCAGCTTATGCAGTAAAGGTTGCTGAACAAGCTTATAGAAAATCTATAAAGTTGAGGTAGAAATGAGCGCACAGATCCAGAAGCGCACAACTAAATTTTTGTTGCTATTTGCAGTATTTAATCTGGGGTTAAATTATCTTTGGATTTCATATAACGCACTTTTCCTGCCAGAGCAGGTTCTCAAAGCCTTTAGCCCGAGCTTAAGAAGCTTAATGTTAGGAGCTATAGCTTCTGGTGGAGTCGCCATGGGCGTTCTAACAAATTTAATGTCTGGGATTTTTAGCGACGGTTTAAACACTAGATTCGGAAAGAGAAGGCCCCTGATAATTGCTGGGGTTACTGGGTTGATTCCAGTAATGATTTTGGTTGCAGTGGAGCCCTACTTTAGCTTTATAGTAGCTGCAGAATACATTGCTATGCAAATATTCTCAAACCTAGCTCAAGGCTCATATCAGCCCCTTTTGCCCGACTTGATTCCTAAAGAGCAAAGGGGGGAAGCAGGAGGGTTCTTAGGTCTGTATATGCTCATAGGGAACGCTATGGGTTACGGGATATCGGGAATGCTGGTCGGTAATAACGAGCTTCCTACAGCTTCTATCCTGGTGCTACTGGTTCTGTTAATAACAACAGCAATATCTTTATACGCAATATGGGGGCATGACGTTGGTTATCAAGGAAAATCGAGAAGCTTCTTTCAATCTTTTAAAAAGATCTTCAAACCAGACACAAGATCTGAAGGATTTTTTTGGCTTGTCGCTGGAACCTTCTTTGTCTTGATAGGTTCATCTGGGCTTATGTACTTTGAGCTATATTACTTTAAATACGTCTTAAAACTGCAGAACCCAGCTTATGGTGTTGCTATTACTGGGTTAGTTGTTTTGGTCATTGCAATGATAGCTTCAGTATTGCTGGGCAACCTTTCAGACAAATACGGAAGAAAAAGGATCCTAATATATACAGCGATCGCAGGAGGAGCCTCAATGGCTACCATACCGTTTTTAAAGACGTTTTACACATTTTTAATAGCCGCAGCTATGGTCGGTGCAACTACTGGGGTGTTTTCGAGCGTAGAGGCGGCGTTCGCAGGGGACCTTTCTCCTTCCTCTGAAACTGGCCAATACATGGCCTACTCCAATCTAGCTATCGGAGGGTCTTCGGCGGCAGCTCCCATACTAGATGGTTTGATAATTTATTTAGAAGGAGGGTCCATTCTGTTGGGTTTTCTTTTAATGTTTCTGGTTTCTGCTGTCTTTTATTTTATAGGAGCTGGATTTTTGCTAAAGACGCCGAACGCATAATGTAAAAAAATTTATATATAAAAGAGCTTAATTTAAAAATATGGTAGATCCTATGCCTTATTTTGAAAAGATAAGGCAAAAGCTATCAGAAGAAAACATCAAAAAAGAATTTGTGAATTTCAATAAAGAAGTGGTTTTTGAGTTTACAGACCTTGGAAAGCAATACACTTTAAAGTTTTCTAACGGAAACCTCGAAATATTAGAAGGGAGAACTGAAAAGCCGCATGTTGAAATATCAACAGATTCGTATACTTTAGCTGGTATTATAGACAAAAAGACGAACCCTGTAGTTGCTTATATGACAAGAAAAATTAAGGTAAAGGGAGATATGCAAGATCTCCTTAAGCTTCAGAAACTAATGTAATTATATTTTTACGGTAAACATTTTTCTTTCCAAGTCCGTTATTTTCTTTAATCCCTTTTCTGTTACTAAATAAGTTTCTTCATCACCGATCATTATACCTTCGCTGTTTGGAGCGTATAGCTCTATATTTACCACCATGTTTTCTGAAACTTTTAGCTCGTTCCCGGGCGAAAAGTGAGCTTCCTCTGTTACTAGCCCTATGCTGTGCCCAGCGCTAGCAAACAAAGGCTCAAGTCCATTTTTCTCATAGAGCTTCGTAGCTAAGTCGTAAACTTGGGAGAAGCTAAGTCCCGGATTTATGGAATCTTGAAGCTCATCAATAATAGATTTTATAGTTTCAAAAAGCTTACGATCTTCTTCAGGTACGGTTTCTCCCGTATAAAAAAGCCTTCTTATGTCTGAAACATATCCCTCGTAGACGGCTCCTATGTCCACCGTTACGATTTGGTTTTCTTCCAAAAGCTCTTCTAGAGCTATTTCTGGGTTAGAAGGACCAAAAGCTATAGTTAAATGATCTACTCCGCTAGCTCCAAACTGGGCCATCAAAGATCTTACTTGTTGCATAAGGTCTTTCCTGCTGATGCCTTTTCTTAAAACAGAATATACATTAGTAAGAACGTCTTGAGCTATCCTAGCGCTTTTTTGCAAAAGCTCTATTTCTTTCTGACTTTTTATTACCCTGAGCTGAATCATGATTTTATCGGCGATTTCAACTTCTCCCCCGATTTCCTTTATTGCGTTTACCGCATAAATAGGCACACCATAGTCTATGCCAACCCTCTTTTTGTCTTTAAGAAACGACTTCAGTTCTTCAACAGCGGCTTGAGCATCAGCATATGGGATAACCTCGGAAGAAAAATCTACTCCGAACGTTACCCCAAACCAAGTGAAAAGCGTTGTCCTTCCCTCTTTATCTATAAAAGCAAATGAAGGGACCACGTTTCTGAGAGCAAAAAGAATTGGATTCCCTGTCCCAGGAAGGGTGGGGCAACCTGTAGCGTAATACACGTTTTCTGGAGCCCCAAGAAGAACCCCATCCAAGCCTTTTGAATTTATGAGCTCAGAAGCCCTTTCTCTGTTAAAACCAATAGGCTCTATCTTCATAAATTATTAAAATAATAAGAAATATATTTCTTTTCCGTTTTAAGTTACCTAGCAGCCCACCCTGCGTCTACCAGAAGGTCGGCACCAGTTATAAATGACGCTTTTTCGCTAGCAAGGAAGTATATAGCTTCTGCTATTTCTCTTGGATCAGCCCACCTGTGAAAAGCCTGCTCCTCTTCCCTCTGCCTTTTTACCTCCTCAAAAGTAAGCCCTAGCCTTTTAGCTTCTCCTTCTACGTCGCTCCGAAGCATATCTGTATCTACTGAGCCTGGGCTTACTGAATTTATCCTTATGTTATATGGAGCTAACTCCCAAGCTAGAGCCTTTGTTAGAGCTATTATAGCTCCTTTAGTAGCCCCATATATGGAGTGCCTGACCTGCCCTACATGACCAGAGATGGAGGCGACATTAACTATTGACCCTCCGTTCTGTTTTTTCATTATCGGAACTGTGTGCTTTATCATCAGAAATGTTCCTCCCAAGTTAACGCTGACTACTCTAAGGAATTCTTCCCACGTAATTTCTTCTATTGGCTTAA
>CAYFFZ010000068.1:0-3475 GCA_964342655.1 uncultured Nitrososphaerales archaeon | reverse complement strand
AAACTAAACCGTTGCAATATTGCTATGATAATTAAACTCCGAACTTACAAAGATTAATAAATAACAGGGATATTAAACTTATCATGAAGCTTGTAGAGTGTGTACCTAATTTTAGCGAAGGTAAAGACAAAAATATTGTGGATCAGATCGTCAAAGCCATTAAAATTAATGAACAGGTAAAGGTGCTTAATGTCGAAATGGACCCTGACCACAACAGAAGCGTTATAACTTTCGTATGTCCGACTGAATATGCTGTAGAGGCTGCATATAACGGCATAAAGAAAGCTTCAGAGCTAATAGACATGAATAGGCATAAAGGAACTCATCCAAGGTTTGGAGCTGCTGACGTTGTTCCCTTCGTTCCCATCTTTGATACAACGATGGAAGATTGTGTGAAGCTTGCATGGGAGTTAGGCGAAAAAGTCGGGAATGAACTAGGAATACCAGTTTATCTTTATGATAAAGCGGCAAAGATTGAATGGAGAAAAAACCTTTCCGATATTAGGAACGAAAGCTTCCAATATGAGCAACTTAAGGAACATATAAAAGAAGAAAAATGGAAGCCTGACTTCGGTCCTTCAGAAGTTGGTAAAGCCGGTGCAACCATAATAGGAGCAAGGGAGATCTTGATTGCGTTCAATGTCAATCTAAACACAAATGATGTAACTATAGCGAAGAAAATAGCTAGAAGCATAAGGGAGAAGACAGGAAGCTTCAAGAATGTTAGGGCCCTTGGGTTTGAGCTAAAGGAAAAAAACATGGTTCAGGTATCGATGAATATTTTAAATTATAAGGAAACGCCGATATATAGGGTATACGAAGCTGTAAAGCTTGAAGCCGAGAGGTACGGTGTTACGGTTGCAGAAGCAGAGGTGGTTGGGCTTGTGCCGCTCGATGCATTGATTGAAGCTTTAAAGGTATACATGAGATTAAGAAGCTTTGATTCAAATCAGGTTCTTGAAAATAAGCTTTTAAGTGCTTTTATATGATAGGAGAAACAAGAATTATTGATTTTCTTGAAGCTTTGTCGAGCTCAAAACCAACACCTGGGGGTGGCACCGCCTCTGCCCTTGCTGGAAGCCTAGCAGCATCACTTGTTTGTAAGGTTGCTGTGCTTACCATAGGAAAAAAGAATTATAATGATGTCCAGGATGAAATTAAAGAAATTAATGAAAAATCAAAAGTGTATAAAGAAAAGCTTCTGGAGCTTGCAGAAAAAGATTCAGAGGCATTTAATAAGATAATAAACGCTTATAGAATTACTAGAGAACTTAACGATATAAATGAAAAGAAAAAAATATTAGAAGAAGCAAGCAAAGAAGCTTGTCTTGTTCCACTCGAGACGGCAAATATATCTTATAGGGTTATGGAGTTGTCTGAAAGGATAATGATGATAGGAAATAAAAATGCTTTCACGGACAGCTTGAGCGCAGCGTATCTTGCATTCTCAGCGATAAATGGAGCTATTGAAAACGTTTTCTTTACCCTGAAGAATATATCGATGGATAAGGATTTTTCCAATAAAACGTACATTAATGCGGAAAATATAAAGAGATCTTCAAAAGAACTCTTTGAGAAAATTAATTATATAGCTGATGAGATGAAAAGAAGTTGGAGCTGAAGGACATATTCAGCATTGCAGATTTTGTTGGCATAGAAAAAAACTATATAGAACCTTACGGCAAGTACATGGCAAAGATTTCTTTAGACGTTCTGGAAAACATAAAAAAGAAAAGAGGTAAAATTATACTGGTAACAGCAATTACTCCCACACCCGCTGGTGAAGGAAAGACGACGACTTCAATAGGGCTTTCCATGGCATTAAACAGGCTTGGATACAGAAGCATTGTAGCTTTAAGGCAACCCTCCCTCGGCCCCATTTTTGGTATAAAAGGAGGTGCAACGGGCGGTGGTAAGTCCACTGTTGAGCCTAGCCAAGAAATAAACTTGCATTTTACTGGAGACTTTCATGCAGTAGAATCTGCTCACAACTTGCTTTCAGCAATGATAAACAATCACATATACCATGCTTTAAGTCCAAATATAGATCCTAAAAAAGTGCTTTGGAGAAGAACTATAGACATGAATGATAGAGCACTGAGGCAGATAATCGTAGGTATTGGCGAGGGAAATGGTGTAATGTACGAAGATGGGTTTGATATAGTTCCTGCATCAGAAGTAATGTCCATCACTGGGCTTAGTCAGAGCTACAAAGAGCTTAAGGAAAGGCTTGGAAAAATTTTAGTCGGTTTTACGAGTGATAAACAACCGGTTTATGCAAAAGATATAAAAGCTGATGGGGCCATGGGAGCTCTTCTCAGGAACGCATTAAAGCCAAACCTTGTGCAAACTTCTGAAAACACGCCAGCTTTAATTCATATGGGACCTTTCGGAAACATAGCTCTTGGGGTTAACAGCATAATAGCAGATAAGGTCGGGATGAGTTTTTCGGAATATTTTGTTACTGAAGCTGGTTTCGGAAGTGAGCTTGGGGGTGAAAAATTCTTTAACGTTATATCCAGGCTGGGAGGCTTTGCCCCAAGCGTTGCTGTAGTTGTAGCTTCAATAAGGGCACTAAAACACCACGGAGGAGCGAAAAAACTTGATGTTGAAGATCTTGATGCATTGGAAGAGGGGTTTGAAAATTTAAAATATCATGTTAAAAATGTGGAAAAGTTTGGCGTAAAAAGCATCATAGCCGTTAACAGATTCTCAACGGATACTTCTAGAGAATTAAACCTTTTAGAGGATCTTATGGATGAAGAAAAGTTCGAGTGGGCTATATCTGATGTTTTTTCAACAGGCAGCTTGGGAGGGATTGAGCTTGCTGAAAAGGTAATAAAAGAAGCGGAAAGAAATCCTAATCCTGAATTAAAATATACATACAACATTAAAGACCCTATATCAGCTAAAATAGAAAAAATTGTAAAAAATGTTTACAACGCAAGCAAAGTTAATTATACAAAAAAGGCTCTTGATGTTTTAAAGCTCATAGAAAAGCTTGGATTTAACGAGTTTTTTATATGCATGGCAAAGACGCAGCTTTCAATTTCGGATGATCCAAGGCTAATAAATGTTCCAGAAGGTTTTGAGATAACTGTACGAGATATCAAGATAATGTCTGGAGCTGGTTATGTCGTTCCAATTTTAGGCGATATAATAACGATGCCAGGACTTCCAAAAGAGCCCGCAGCTTACAGAATTAACATTACAGAAGATGGAACCATAATAGGTTTATGAGTTTATAAAAATTAAAAATTTATCGACAGTTTATTGGTTTATAGTTTCATAATCTAATTTATTTATCAAAAATCGCATTAAAGAATTCTTAACACGTTTAAATTAAGCTGATCTCAATACTAAAAATAAGCAGAATGGCATAAGTATAAATATTATATTGTAAAATGATAACAATATGGTTGTTCCCTATAAGTATGTTGGGAGACCTATAGAAGAGCTCATTTCTTCTGGTTAT
>CAYFFZ010000067.1:0-3552 GCA_964342655.1 uncultured Nitrososphaerales archaeon | reverse complement strand
ATTTTAATATGCATATGTGTAGAATATTCGCGGCTACTCTTAAAGAGGGTAAAGTAAGTCCTATATTGAAAACAGGTTTAAAGAGATTAGAATATGGCGGTTATGATTCAGCAGGCATGGCAACAATAAACAATGGACGTTTGGAAATAAAGAAAGGCGTAGGAAAAATAGATGAAGTCGATAAACAGGTAAATTTTGAAAGCCTGGAAGGGAGCACTGGAATAGCTCACAACAGGTGGGCAACTCACGGCTATCCTTCTGTTACAAATGCTCACCCCCTTACAGATTGCACTGGCAACATAGCTGTTGTGCATAATGGGGTAATTGAAAATTTCTTAGAACTTAAATCAGAGCTTATAGAAAAAGGGCATGAGTTTAAATCAAGAACCGATACTGAAGTTGTTGCGCATCTAATTGAAGAGGAGATCAAAAATGGAAAAAATTTTGTTAATGCTTGTTTAAAAGCTTTAAAAAAGGTTGAGGGATCGTATGCTTTAGCTATAGTTTATTCAAAAGAACCCGATAAGATAGTGTTAGTAAAAAAAGAGAGCCCATTATATCTTGGAATTGGTAATGATGGAAACTTTGCGTCATCAGATCCTGTTGCATTTGTGGACAGAACAAACTTAATGATACCTCTTGAAGATTATGAACTTGCAGTAATTACCCCTTATGATTATAAAATTTATTCGTTAGAAACGGAAACCGAAATTATTAGGAAACCAGCTCAAATTGACATAAAACCGCAAATGATCGAAAAAGGAGGATACCCCCATTTTATGCTCAAAGAGATTTTTGAGCAGCCTACATCGCTTTATTATGCAATAAATATACAAAAACCCTATTTGGAAGCTATATCTGAACTTATGAACAGATCTAAGGTTAATTTTTTAGTTGGGGCTGGAACATCTTATCATTCTTGCTTAGCAGGAAGCTACATGTACTCAAAAGTAGCTGGCCTTGCGACTATACCTGTTGTAGCCAGTGAATTTATACAACAATATGGGAACACTTTGGATCCAGACGCTTCTCTTTTGTTAGTATCACAATCTGGAGAGACAGCAGACGTTCTAAAAGTGGCCAGCTATGCGAGAATGAAAGCTAGTACTGTTATGGCTATAACTAATGTCGTAAGTTCTACGATAACCAGGCTATCGAGGCTATACATGGTTCAGCAAGCAGGACCAGAAATAGGCGTTGCTGCCACTAAAACTTATACTTCTCAACTTTTGATACATTTGTTACTAGCCCTAGAAATAGGTAAAAAAAGAGAAAAAATAAGTGAAAATGAACTTAAAGATTATTATTCGAAAATCAGGTCTATACCCAAAATTGCTGAATCTGTTTTAATAGATACAGATCAAAAAGCAAGGGAAGTGGCTAAAATGCTAAAAGATTCTTCTCATATATTTTACTTAGGAAGAGGAATAAACACAGCAACCGCTTTTGAAGGAAGATTAAAAATGCTTGAAATTGCGTACATACCTTCTAGCGCTTTTTCAGCAGGAGAAAGCAAGCATGGACCGATAGCATTAATTGAAAAAAATACACCAGTTATCTTTATTGCTCCCAATGACTCTTCGAGAAAAGTTATTTTGGGCAATATAATGGAAATTAAATCCAGAGGCGGTAAAATAATAACGCTAGGAAACGCTGAAGATAAAGAGCTCAAAGAGGTTTCTGACGTTTATGTAGGTATGCCTGAATCTGAAGATGTAATAACACCAATTCTGTATGTTCTCCCGTTACAGCTGTTAGCTTATTATACAGCGGTGCTCAAGGGTCTGGATCCAGACAAGCCGAGAAACTTAGCCAAATCTGTAACGGTTGAATAGCTATATCTCTCTTATTTGGCCTTCGCCGTAAATAATATATTTAGTCGTTGTCAGTTCTTTGATACCCATGGGTCCTCTAGCGTGAAGCTTCTGTGTGCTTATTCCAACCTCGGCCCCAAATCCAAACTGTTCACCATCGGTGAATCTGATCGAAGCGTTGACATATGTACAAGCAGCATCAACGTTCCACGTAAAATATTGCGCGTCTTTTAGGCTGTTGGTTATTATGGCTTCAGAATGCTTTGTGCCATGCTTATTTATATGTTCTACAGCTTCTTGAACGGAATTTACCACCTTAATCGAGAGAGTTAAGTCCATATATTCTTTGTCCCAATCATCTTCTTTAGCAGGAATAACATCTGGCGACATTTTTAAAACAATATCATCGCCCTTTATTGTTACGCCATATTTCTTGAGTTCACTAACTAGCATAGGTACATATTTTTCAGCTATGTCTTTATGAATTAGAACTTTTCTTACAGCGTTGCAAACTGCTGGCCTCTGAATTTTTGCATTTATTATTATTTTTGTGGCCATTTCTAGATCAGCGTCATAATTTACAAAAATATGGTTATTACCGGCCCCAGTTTCTATAACGGGAACTGAAGCGTTTTTTCTTACATAATCTATAAATGATGAGCTTCCACGTGGAATTAAAAGATCTAGATATCCGTTTAACTTTAACATTTTATCAACGATGCTTCTATCTGTATTTTCTATGATTTGTATAACTTCTTTGTTAATGTAATCCTTTATGCTTTCTCTCAGAATTTCAGCTATAGTTCTATTTGAATTTATAGCCTCAGACCCACCCCTGAGAATTATAGCGTTTCCCGATTTTAACGCTAGCCCTGATATATCTATGGTTACATTAGGCCTGGATTCATAAATAACGCCTATTACGCCTATAGGTACACGAACCTTCTGTATTTTAAGGCCGTGAACGGTCGTCCATCCTTCAACTATTTCGCCTATGGGATCAGGAAGTTGAGATACTTTTTTCAAACCTTCTGCGGCTGAAATTAATCTTTTTTCGTTTAAAATCAGCCTGTCTAAAAGTGGGTCTTCTGGATTTTCTTCTTTAAACTTTTTTACATCCAATGAATTTGCTTCCAGTATTTTTTCTTTGTTTTCAATTATAGCTTGGGCCATCGACTCTAAAGCCTTTTTTCTAACAGCGTCAGAGGAGCCTGCAAGCTCAAACCAGGCCTTACGCGCTAGCAAAGCCTTTTCAATCAGTTCATCCATTTTATTTTTTACAAAACGCTGAAAATTTAAATCTTTTTATAGCAATTTTTTAAAAGTTAGAAGAGGGAATAAATCAGTAAATTGACTCAAAAAGTTAAATTATCAGTTTATGTGCCAGACTCTATTATTAGCGAAAGGTCTGGTCTTTTAAGCAAAACAGAAAAAGTTGGGCTCGTAGCACGGGCTGCTGCGATTTTTGGTGTTGAAGAATTTAACATCTATCATGATGACCTACACGGCACCCATGAAGATTTGGAACTTTTTTATTCTTTGCTTCAATACTTATTAACGCCACCTTATCTCAGAAAAGTGGCTATGCCACTAAAGCAAGAGTTTAAGTATGTGGGTATGCTTCCGCCTCTCAACATACCAAGTCATATCATTTCGAAAAACGAAGATCTTAGATTCGGTTACGTTTTGGTTAAAGGAGAAAAGCTTTATGTAGAAACTGGTTTAGAAGGACCGATCG
>CAYFFZ010000066.1:0-3846 GCA_964342655.1 uncultured Nitrososphaerales archaeon | reverse complement strand
TAATGTGAGAAACGTTTTTAAACGTTCTAATTACTATTCCTTTGAATTGGCGCACAGAGGTTTGCCGGTCTGCACTAGCTGTCATAAACCTATTGCTCCTAATGAAAAATATACAAAATTTTTGTGCCCTGATTGCGGAAAAGTTACTATTTGGAGATGTGAAAAATGCAGAGAGTTTAATAGACCGTATAAGTGTGATAACTGTGGGTTCGAGGGCCCTTAAGTTAAGGTGAAGCCTATGCCAAACAAGGTTTTGGTTAGAGTAAAAATATTGCCTAAAGAAATAGAAACAAAACCAGAAGATATAATAAAGAGCATAAGCAAGTATGAAGTTGTCAGATATGAAGTAGAGCCCATAGCGTTTGGGCTAAATGCAATAATAGCTGACATAGAAATAGATGAAGCTGAAGGAGGAACTGAGCCTTTAGAGAGTTACCTTCTGAGTAATGAGTATATAAGTGAAATAGAAGTTATTGCTGTGAGTTACGCGAGGACTAAACTTTAATTTCTTATTGGCCTTTAATTATCGTGTTATAAAGTTTCTCCAAATTAATTTCTAATACTGCTACTGGATTCTTTATTTTTAGATTAATGATAAGCGTTGGATTTACTTCAAAAGTTTCCCCTATTAGTTCACTATCAAACATGATGTTGAAAGCCCTTAAGGCATAAGGTTTGTTGGATTTTACAAAATTTATCTTCCCGGCATCAAGTCCCAAAATTTTAATAAGAGCTTCAAAATAGGACTTCATCTCAGTCAAACTTATGCCATCCTTTTCTTCTAAGATACACAATTTTTTCTCTTGTAAAATGTTTTTTTCTTTTAGGTTGACAACGTCTCCTATTTCAAATATCTTTCTTGGCATAGGTTCATTTTGATTTAACGCTATTGCAAATATGCAACCTGGAAATATGCTTGTCCTCAGCGCATTATGTTCTGAGCTTTTAGAAAATTCCACAGTTATTGGTTTTGTGTCTTCCCCAAGAACTTGTTTTAACGCGCTTTCTGACACGAGCATTGGATTTAACACCTCAGTGAACCCTAACCCTATAGCAGTAGCCTTAACAAGATCATCTAATTTTGTTCTTTCAGCGAGTTTTCCGCTTGCTAGCCTTATATCAAGGTCTGGCTTTACATTAAAAAGCCCGTATCCGAGCAAAACTTCCTCGGCTATATCCACAGCGTGCATTATATCTCCTCTATAATGAGGAATAATGGCGGTTATACGTTCGTTTTCATAATCTGCATCCAGCCTGCTTTTTCTTAGGTATAAAACGGCTTCTTCTGGTTTAAGGTCAAGCCCTAACATGCTTTTTATTAGATCAAGGCTTACTGTAATTTTACGAACAGAAACTTCTGGACTATACAATTTTTTACCGTCTGGATAGTTCGCGATTCCTTGTATAATGCGACCACCCATGTCGTGCAGAGTTTCAGCTATAACTGAAGCCGCTAATCTGATGGATTTAAGATCGTTTCCAGTGATGTCGATAAGAACATCGCTTGTAGAATTTGTAATTTTTGTATAATTCCCATTAATTATAGGTGGTACAGAAAGCGTTATTCCTGAACTGTCTATTATAACCGGGTAATTATCATTTACCAGCTTACCATACTTCTGGCCCTGTTCTGTTATTGCAAGCATTTCTTTTATAGTAACCTCTCTGTCCATATTTAGCGGTATAAACGTGTGATCTCCGTTTACGGCTTTGTAAAAAAGTGGGAATTTTAAATTTTTCATATCGTGTATTCCAATCGCGAGCTTTTTTCTGCCTCTCCCTAAACCTTCGTGTAAGTCTTCTTGCATCGAAATAAGCTGCCTTATATCTTCATCATCTAGCTTTAAACCCTTTGCAGCAAAGACGTTAATAAAAGGCCTGACTTTTAATATGCTTTTATCTACATTAACAATTATGCTTCCATTTTCAGGAATCCAGTAGTTTATACCAAGCTCATCACCGAAAAGACCCTTAAGAGCTTTTGCTACACCGTAGTCAGTAGCAAAATCGGGTCTGTTTGGGGAATATTCTATCCTTACATATTCAGGAGTGAGTTCTTCAATATCAACTCCAATATATGGCAAAATTTCTGTTATTTCGCTATAGCTGTGATTTGGGATCAATTTCTCAAATCTGTTCCTGAAGATCTGAATTACCGGCATATCTATCTCCTAGCTGTTTTTATTGATTTTAAACTTTTAAAAGTAAGCGCTAAAAAATTTATTGTTTTTAAGTTTTGTCTATTAGGCGTCGTAAAGTCACATAACCATTTACGACACAGAAATAATGATGGATATAAACCCATAATATATAGCAGATATCAGGCTTGCAGATTTTGTCTTATCTCATTCTTGCTTTGAGGGCGAGCCTTTAGCTAATTGTAATTCTTAAAAAGGTAAAAAACCAAAACGCATTAAAATTTCAACAACCTGGAAATTATGGTTTTTGGATTGCTTTTATAAATTAGAGCTACAAATTAACAAAAGGTATGCAGGAAAAGCTTGAACTTGACCCACAAACGGTCGATGCTTTAAAGAGAGCACATTATGGTATATTTGGGCATTCAGCAGTTGAAATATGCCATTGGACAAAAGAGGCCGTTAGAAAAAAGAGCGGGTGTTATAAAAACAAATTTTATGGTATACAAACGCATCAATGCATGGAGTTTACTCCAACGGCTGTTTTCTGCGAAAACAGATGCATATACTGCTGGAGGCCTAATGAGTTTTATAAAATGCTAAAGATGCCTGAATCGTGGATAGATGAACCGGCTGAAATAGTTAAAAACTTGGAAAAGGAAAGGAAAAAACTTCTGATAGGTTTTATGGGGGATAATAATATCGATAAAGAGTGGCTTAAGGATGCTCTAACTCCATCTCATTATTCGATCTCTCTTTCGGGAGAACCTACAATGTATCCAAAGCTTCCAGAGATGATTAAATACCTTAAATCGCTACCCAATACAAAAAGTATATTCTTGGTAACAAATGGTCAGGAACCGAATATGCTAAAGCGCCTTATTGAAGAAGACGCTCTACCAACACAAGTCTATCTTTCAATGAACGCTTATGATAAAGACGATTTCATTAAAATTAACAGGCCACTGTATAAAGACGCTTGGGAAAGATGGATCAAGTCGTTAGAACTCTTGAGCCAAATGAAAACAAGGACAGTTATAAGAATAACGCTGATAAAGGGATATAACGATAAATTAGAACAGTTACCAAAAGCAGCAGAGCTCATAAAGATAGGCAACCCTCATTTCGTCGAAGTGAAATCTTACATGCATATAGGATACTCGCAGAGCAGGCTTAGCGCAAATAACATGCTCAGCTTTGAGGAAATTAAAAGTTTTACCCTTAAGTTACTTTCTTATCTTCCTGAATTTGTTTACATGGATGATATGCCAAAGTCTTTGATATCTGTCGTACAAAACTTGAATAGGTATACAGATAGATGGATAATTCAGGGCGGATCTTATACTAAATGATTTTTAGCTAATTAAGTAGCTGTTTTTAGCCGTAAATTTTTTAACAAATAAGTTGGGCGTGCGGCTCGTAGCCCTCCTTTTGTTTAGGCGGGATTTGACTATGCGGCCAACCTAGGCCTCACCCACGGGTGTTTCATTGGCCAGTTTTGGCCTTTCTTCGTTCGGGATGGCCGTTTCATCCCTTAACTAAGCGTCCTCCGGCAACCGCTTGGTTGCCATCAAAGCCATTTGCCTAGTCGGGTTTCGTTTCTGTTCCAGAGCCGGCGATCTCTCGCCGCGCGTCGCCGCGCCAAACCCCGTGGAACGAAGGGAGGAGCTTCCTCAGGTTTCCCCGTAGCCCGCCCGGCCGCTCGCCC
>CAYFFZ010000065.1:0-3928 GCA_964342655.1 uncultured Nitrososphaerales archaeon | reverse complement strand
GTCCATATTGCGGCCAGAATGCTTTGTAGTATAGCTGCATTTATAAACCTGTGCGACCATTTTTCATTTTTTGAGGTGTTCATAAACAAAAATTGTGAGACTAGTACTTAAATACGGCTTAAAAATTATGATTATCATTTAATTAAAATTTAGTTAAAATTTGGAAAATGTCTTATGGAATTATTTTAAAAATGTGATAAAAGCATAATTAATTTAGAAAAATTTTACATAATTTTTGATAAAAACGAACGATGAACATGTTATTTAGGTGGATAAGCTTAGAAATCTAGAAACGATATAATTAAAAGTTAGTATGTTTATTTGTTTACATCTGTACATACGCCCTTAATAATTTCTTATTTTAATTTAAAATTGGTGGTGAAAAATGGTTAAAAAGATGTGTGTTTCTGTGTTTTCGGGTAGCGTTGATAGGCTTACTGGATTAGCAATGCTAGTGAGCGGCGCTGCCGCGATGGGCGTAAAGGTTGAACTTTTCCTTCAGTTATGGGGCGCTTACGCTTTTAGAAAAGACGTCATAAACAAGAACATGAACTTCAGCGAGTTTCAGGATAAAGCTCCTGAGGTAGCGAAGAAGCTTCAAGAACTTAAGCTTCCTTCTTGGTTTGAGCTAATAAAAGAAGCTAAAAAAGTAGGGGACGTAAAGATATACCTTTGCTCCACAGCTGCAGCAATATGGAACGTGAAGAAAGAAGACCTTGAACTCGTAGATGAAATAATTGGAGCCGGAGAATGGGTTGAAAAGTGTTCAGAAGCTGACATCACGCTCTTTGTTTAGTGAGGAAAAATGAGCGAGCTTTCAGCAGAGGAGTTAAGAAAATTAAAGGTTGACAAAACTGTTGACGCAAGAGGCACATCATGCCCTGGACCTCTATTGGCAGCAAAAGCCGCAATCTCAGAAGTACCCATTGGAGGAATACTTGAAGTACTATCTTCTGATCCAGGCACAAAACGAGACTTACCTTTGTGGGCTAAAAAGATGGGACACATTTACTTGGGAACTATAGAAGAACCAGGTTATTGGAGAATATTCGTAAAGAGGATGAAGTAGTGGAAATGCCAGAACTTCAAGTTCTGGTATTTTCCACAAACTTGATTTCTGACGTCGGCATAGATTCAGCTGGGCTACTGCACTTTCCATATCCTGCAAATACTACAATTATAAGGTTGCCTTGCTCGTCGATGCTGAGACCAGAATGGGTTTTATTAGCCATTAAAAGCGGATTTGACGGCGTATTTGTAGCGGCAGATGGTAGCGATTGTCCATATCTTAAGGACTGCACCGAAAGAACCGCAAAAAGGGTAGAGATGGCTCAAAAGATCTTAATAGAAAACGGCGTTGAGCCTGAGAGAGTTAAGATGGCTGCTATATGTTCGGTATGTGCTGAACCCTTTGCTAACTTAATAAAGGATTTTGTTAGCAGCTTAGAAAGACTGGGGCCTGTGAGGAGAGGAAAATGAGCTCATTGTTTTCAGAGATGCTAAAGCATGCAGAAGAAGAACCAGAAGTAAAAGAGTTTGACGTTGCAGTAATAGGAGCAGGAATAGCAGGAATGGAAGCTTCGTTAGACCTTGCTGATATGGGTTACTCTGTGCTTCTGATTGAAAAGGAACCCACTGTAGGTGGTAAGATGTTTTTGCTCAGCAAGGTTTTTCCTACTTTAGACTGCGCCAGCTGCATTTCAACGCCAAAAATGGCTGCTGTAGCTCATCATCCTAAAATAACTCTTTGGACTTATACTGAAGTATTAAAGATAAAGAAGCTTAATGGAACTGGATATGAGCTTAAAGTAATTAAGAAACCTAGATTTGTAGATGAATCGCTTTGCACCGGATGCTATACATGCGAAGAAGTTTGTCCGATTGATGTACCGAAAGAACTCGACTTCAACTTAAGGGCGAGGAGAGCCGCATATATACCTTTTGATACAGCTGTTCCAAAGGTTGCAGTTATTGATATAGATAATTGTATATTTTGCGGAAAATGTGAAAGGGAATGCCCGGTGCAAGCCATAAACTTCCTCCAGAAGCCCAAAATTTATAAAATAAGAGTAAAAAGTATAATTCTCGCAACAGGCTTTAACCTTTTCCAGGCAGAAAAGAAAGAGCAGTACGGCTATGGGAAAATACCTAACGTAATAACATCGATGCAGATGGAAAGGCTTCTTTCTCCAACGAGGCCTTTCAACCACGTGCTCAGACCTATGGATGGAAAAGAACCCGCTAGCATAGGATATGTTCTTTGCACGGGCTCAAGAGATAAAACGGTGGGAAACCCCTTCTGTTCTCAGGTTTGTTGTATGTATTCCATAAAACAGGCACAGCTCATACTTGGTGCTTTGCCGTTAGCGGATGTTACGATATACTATATGGACATAAGGGCTTATGGAAAAGGTTTCGAAGAATTTTACAATCAGGCTCTGGCAATGGGAGTAAAGTTTGTGCACGGAAGGGTTGCAAAAGTTGAAAAGGGAGAATCCGGATCTGTTATAGTTAAATACGAAAATATAGATGAGGGAGGAAGGTTAGAAACTTCAGAACATGACCTTCTTGTGTTGTCGGTTGGACTAATTCCAAATACCGAAATAGCTAAGGCCTTTGAAGACGTTTCTCTTTCTCTAGACGAGTTCGGATGGTTGGTAACTCCGGATCCCTCAAATCCCGTAAAGACCAACCTTGAAGGAGTTTTTGCCGCAGGTTGCTTAACCGGACCCAAGGATATACCTGATACTGTTGTTCAGGCTGCCTCAGCCGCAGCAGAATGCGCAGCTTATCTTAACAAGGTGAAAATAGTTGCAGAAGAGCGATAAAAAGATAGGAGTTTATGTTTGCCACTGCGGAGGAAACATAGCAGATGTTGTTGACGTAAAGAGGGTGGTAGCTGAAGCCGCAAAGATTGATGGCGTCAAAGTAGCTCGCGATTACATGTTCATGTGCTCAGAAGCTGGACAGAAAATGATAGAGGAAGATGTTAAAAACTTTAAGCTTGACGCTGTTGTTGTTGCGGCCTGTTCGCCAAAGCTTCATGAATCAACCTTCAGAAATGTTCTGATAAGGGCAGGAATTAACCCATACATGTATTATCACGCTAACATTAGGGAACAGGTTTCATGGGTTCATGAACACGAAAAAGAAAAAGCTACGGAAAAAGCGATAAGGGAAGTAAGGGCAGCAGTTGCTTACGTATCTAAAGCTGAGCCTCTTGAAAAGATAAAGGTTAAGACTGAAAAATCAGTCCTCATAGTTGGTGGGGGCATAGCCGGAATAAGAGCAGCAATAGACATAGCCGACATGGGGATGAACGCTTTTTTGGTGGAAAGGGAGCCTTTTCTTGGCGGCATGACGGCGCAGTTTAAGCAAGAGATATTTCCTTATGGCAAAGACTCTTTAACGCTGGTTAAAGACATGATAGCTGAGCTTAGGAAAAGGCAAAACATTGTTGTTTTTACAAACGCAGAACTTGAGGAGCTTACTGGCTACATAGGAAATTTTAAAGCAAAAATAAAGGTTAAACCAAGGTACTTTAAAGAAAGCTGTAATGGAGCAAACGTTGCATCGGTCTGTCCTAAGAAAGTTAAAGATAGAGAGACGCTAGAAGAGAGGACGGCCATAATTTTGCCTCCTTTTGAAGGAGCCTATCCAGAACTTCCTGCTATAGATGCTAATCTTTGCGACTTCTGTGGGGAATGCGCCAAAATTTGCGGCGCTGTGGACCTATCTCAAAAGGAGGAGATTATTGATTTAAATGTCGGAGCAGTAATAATAGCTACTGGCTTTGAAACTTACAAACCTAAAGAAGGAGAATTTGGTTTCGGGAATGAAGGAGTAATTACGCTTTTAACTTTAGCAAAAATTTTAGGGAAAAAAGGCTACGTAGCATTAAACGGCAAGAAAGCTGAAAGCATAGCTT
>CAYFFZ010000064.1:2879-4073 GCA_964342655.1 uncultured Nitrososphaerales archaeon | reverse complement strand
CGAAACCCTGATAAGCGGCAAAACGATCAAACAATCCTCAAATTATGACATTCCCTATATAGTCGATAACATTAGATATATGGCAGGCGCTGCGCGCATTTTCGAGGGGCTGGCTTTAAAAGAATATGTGCCTGAGGGATCGAGCACAATTAGGAGAGATCCAATAGGAGTTGTTGCCGTTATAACTCCTTGGAATTATCCTTTGATGGAAGTTGTTTGGAGGGCCGTAGCTGCCATAGCTGTTGGCAATACGGTAGTTGTAAAACCTGCAAGCTTGACTCCAATAACTACACTAATGTTTGCAGAAGACTTAGAGAAAGCAGGGTTGCCTAAAGGCGTTTTTAACGTTGTAACGGGTCCTGGATCAACTATTGGAGAATATTTAGCTAAACACAATAAAGTTGATATGATCGCATTTACTGGGAGCACAGAAGTCGGTAGAAGACTTATGGAGCTTGGCAGTTCAACTGTGAAAAAAGTATCATTAGAGCTTGGCGGTAAAGCTCCATTTATAGTCTTTGACGATGCGGACATAGAAGCTGCTGTGCAGGGCGCTGTAGTCGGAGGTCTTGTAAATAATGGTCAAGACTGTGCAAACTCCACCAGATATTACATACATGAAAAAGTATATGAAAAGTTCGTAAATGGCTTGATAGACGAGCTTAAAAAGGTAAAAATAGGGGATCCGCTTAACGCGGAAACAGATATGGGACCTTTAATTTCTGCTTCTCACAGGGAAAGAGTTGAAGGTTACATAAAGAAAGGTATTGAAGAGGGTGGAAAACTCTTATATGGAGGCAAAAGACCGGTAATTGAAGGTCATGAAAGAGGTTTTTATCTACAACCAACCGTTATTGAAACAGAAAATCACAAATCAGCCATAGTTCAAGAAGAAATCTTTGGACCAGTGTGGACGATACTTAAGTTTTCAGAGTACCAGGAAGTTATTGAAAAAGCAAACGATGTAATTTATGGTTTAGGTGCATCTATTTGGACTAAGGATGTGGCAAGAGCGATGAAGGCTACGAGGGATCTAAGGTTTGCTACTGTTTGGATAAACGAGCACGTCCCTGTTCCTTCTGAAATGCCGTGGCCCAGCTATAAACAAAGCGGTTCTGGCGCATCACTTTCAACATATGGATTAGAGGAATACACATATATCAAGCACGTATATATCGACATTTCAGGCTCAAA
>CAYFFZ010000064.1:0-2779 GCA_964342655.1 uncultured Nitrososphaerales archaeon | reverse complement strand
TTCTCTTTAGTTAACATATTTCCCCTTTCATTTGCAGTAACTACGGCAGCTACAGCAGTTGTTTACGGAGGGTTTGCAGCACCTTTAGTGCCATTGTTTGCAGGCTTAGTAACATTAGCAGTAAGCATTCCATTGATTTTGTTCGCAAAGCACATTCACCATGCAGGAGGCTATTATGCGTTTGCTGAAGCGGGACTAGGAAAGCCCGTTGGGAAGTTCGTAGCTTTAACGCTTTTGTTTTATTATATCATGGCTGACCTGTCCGCTGTAATACCTACATCTTACGTCCTAGCTACGGGTCTCCAATACATATTTAACTATACTATGCCTATCTGGCTGTACATAGCCCTTTCGATAGCGTTTACATTCGTTATGTTTGTAATGACCGTTCTAGACGTTCGTTATTCTCCAAAAGTCCTTATCGCTATCGCTCTTTCTCAGATAATTGTCGGAGGAGTCTTAGCTGCGGTCGTAATTTTCAAGACCCCATATAATTCTTTGTTAGCGTTCAATGCAAACGAAGCTCCCGGTGGCCTTAGTGGTCTTATGCTAGCAATCATGACCGGAGGTTTCTTAACTTTTACCGGTTATGGTGCTCCTTTGTTTATGTCAGAGGAGGCCAAAAATCCAAAAAGAGATGTTCCGCTATCCATAATTATTGCGTTGCTTACAGTAACAGCGTTTAGCATATTAATGATGTACGCAGAGGTTGCAGCTGTAGGTATAAGCAATGCAGCATCGTTATCTAACGACTGGAACCCTGCTATTGTAGCTTTCTTACCTTACACGGGCTTCTATCCAACCTTGGTGTTTTTCGCTATCGCTGTAATAGGTCAATTATGGTGTGGGGCTGCAGTAGGAATGGCGGCTGCAAGAGAAATTTATGCGATGGCTAGAGATGAATTTTTATTCCCCAAGAGTCTTGCAAAAACGAGCAGAAAATACAAGACACCTATAATGGCTGCCTTATTTGAACTAGTAATAGTGTTAATTATGGGCACAGTTGGTACATTAGTGTTCTATCACTACTTTGGATATTCTATGGGAATCTTTTACTCATGGGTATTCTGGGGAGCCCTGACGACGCTAGCTTGGATCATATACCACTCGATAGTTAACATTGCGTACATTGGCTTTGTTAAAAAGATAAAAGAAAAGCTAATTTCCTTAAACCTAGTTGCAATAATCCTTGGGCTCATCGGAGTAGCATTATTCATAATAGCTGGTTATGAAGGATATAATGGAATTGGCTCTCCATACAACTACGGGCTTTATGGTTTTCTCGCGTGGGCGATATTCTCTATAATTTACGTCGCTTATAAGTGGCATAAAAAGGAGTTAAAATCTTATCTAGAAACTCCAAGTAATTAGTTTACAAAACAAACAATTCTCTTAATTTTTTATAAAGTTCTTTATATATTATATAATTTTTTGTTAAATAAGTTATTGATTCCGGCATAAGAGAGCTACCATAAAACGTTTTTTCATTTAATTTTTTTATGTCGTTCCAAGAGTAGTATTTGGAAGCCACCATAGCTATCATCGAATCTCCTATCGTTTCTTCTCCTTCTTCAATTTTTATCATCGGGGAGTTCAGAGTAGATGGAAGAATTTTTTGAACGATTTTCATATTGGAAAGACCGCCCGTTAGATAAATGTTTTCAGAAACGTAACCCAATTCTTGCAATATCTCATAGTGATGTTTTATAGAAAATGCAACAGCTTCGATAGATGCTTTAACAAAGCTTAGCTTATCGTGAGTGTTTGTTACTCCGAAAATAACGGACTTCGCGTTAGGATCGAAGATTGGAGTTCTTTCTCCTAATATATAAGGCAACATGACCAGCCCTTCTGTGTCAATTCTATTTTCGCTCAACATTTTATCTACTTTCTTATATTTTCCTTTCATTCCTACAATTTTCATTACAAAGTCTACAAAAATACCTGCTGCAGCTGTTGCTCCGTTTACATAATATAAATTAGGAATAGGGCTTAAGTCTAAGTAAAGCCTTTTATCTATTTTTGGTTCGCTTGTTGAATAAGATATAACTCCAGTAGAACCAAGGATTATCGCCAATTTTTTAGCATCTAACATATTGAGGGAAACAGAAGAACCTATAAAATCAATAGTACCCGCATTAATTATGAACTCTTTATCATCGATGGTAAATGTATCAGCTACTTCTTCTAGTTCTAAAGGTTCAGGAATTTTCTCTTTATCTATATTTAAAGCTTCAAGTATCTTATTTGAAATTTCCCTCTTCTTATAATTTAACAATCCCTCCTCCTGTAGCATGGTTTTATCAGTTACGACTTTTTTGGTTAGCTTGCACAAAATAAAAGACGTAAGCTCTAAAAATTTCCAAGTTTTATCATATAAGTTAGGATAATTCTTTTTAAACCATAATATTTTTGGTAACCATTGCTGGTTGTTTATAGGGTTACCATTCTCACTTAGAACTAAGTCACCAGCTTTTTCGGTTAATTCTTCTATTTCTTTTTTTGCCCTAACGTCATTGTAAAGGATTCCATGATATAACGGATAACACTCGTTATCCACTGGTATGAAGATTGGGGCCATAGCAGAAAAGCCAACATAAATTTTGTTTCCTTTTATATTTTTGAGCAACTTTCTTAAAAATCGTCTAAAAACAAAATAATACTCAAAAGGGTCTATCTCGGTCCACCCAGGACTTGGGGTTAATATTGAAGGCGCCTTAGTTCTTATTGTGACCAGGTGCGTGCCGTCTTCATCTAAAACTGAACCCTTAATAAAAGA
>CAYFFZ010000063.1:0-4101 GCA_964342655.1 uncultured Nitrososphaerales archaeon | reverse complement strand
CCCCTAATGTGTTGGATGAACTCGGTCTTGACAAAATAGATCTTATGATTAAAGCAAACCTTGTTAAAGATCAGCAGGAGGCTCTTGAGCTGTTTAGAAATTATACAGTTTATGTTTCGCAGCAAAAGCTAAAAGAACAAGCCGCTAGGCTGGATCTCCATGCAATCCAAATGGTTCAAGCTATCGACGAGATAGATAAAACAATAAACCTTTTTTATATGAGACTAAGAGAATGGTACGGTTTGCATTTTCCAGAGCTGTACAGCGTTATAGATGATCCTGAAACGTACATAAACATTGTACACACGTTTCCTGACAGAAGCGAAATCACCGCAGAAAAATTGGAAGAAATAAACATACCTCGGAAAAAGGCTGAAATAATAGAAACGCTGGCAAAAACTTCAAAAGGAGCTTCGTTTGACGTAGAGATGTCTAAACTCATAGATCAGCTTGCGGATATAACATTAAGATTATTTAAACTTAGAAAGGAAGCTGCCAAACAGTTAGAAAAAATAATGGATCAAATAGCGCCTAACATTACTGCATTGGTTGGTGCTACAATTGGCGCAAGGCTGCTAAGTAAAGCAAGTTCTTTAGAAAGGCTGGCAAAACTTCCTGCGAGCACTATCCAAGTGCTAGGGGCCGAAAAAGCGCTGTTTAGGGCTTTAAAGAGTCACGCAAAACCGCCTAAACACGGAATAATCTTCCAATATAAATTAATCCATGATGCTCCAAAAAAGTTAAGAGGTAAGCTCGCTAGGGCGCTTGCTTCTAAATTGGCTATAGCTGCCAGAATAGACTATTACAGCGGAAAGAAAAATGAAGAGTTGGTTAAGTCATTCAATAAAAAGGCTGAAGAAATCAAGAAAAAGTTCTTTGAAGAACAGAAAAAAGGGTCGAAAGTAAGTGCCAAAGGTAGAAAACGCTGAATTTGAAAATATATACTGGATAGTAACATCTGAAAAGAAATATCTAGCTACAAAAAATCTGGCCCCAGGGATATCTGTTTATGGAGAAAAGTTGGTAAAAGAAAATGGTGTAGAATACAGGCTATGGGACCCTTTTAGAAGCAAACTCGCGGGAGCTATACTGAAAGGATTAAAAAATATGCCGATCAGACCAGGCTCAGTAGTTCTATATCTTGGAGCTAGTACAGGGACGACTGTAAGCCACGTTTCAGATATAATAGACGTTAACGGCTTGGTTTTCGGGGTAGAAGTAAGCGCAAGAGTTGCAAGGGAGCTGATGGACAAAGTTATAAAATACAGAAAAAACGTTATACCAATAGTTGAAGACGCAAGACATCCTGATAAATATGCCCAATTTATATTTAAAAAACCTGACGTATTATATTCCGATATAGCTCAACCAGATGCGACCGAAATTACTCTTAATAACGCTTTTAAGTACCTTAAAAACGGGGGTCATTTAATCCTTATCGTAAAGGCTAGGAGCATCGATCCAGTTTTACCTACAGGTGATATAATTAAAAGGGAAGCAAAAAAGCTAGAGGACGCAGGTTTAAAAGTAATTGAAATAATAAACCTAATTCCGTATGATAAAGAACATGGTTTTATACTTGCTAAAATTCAATGATAAAACTTTCATACATAAGAGTAAAGAATATATTTAAAAACCTTGTTTAACATAAACATGTCTAAAATCTATAATGAAAATGAGAAACTTATTGCAGAAATTTTTAAGGCATTGGCGCATGAATACAGAATAAAGATGTTAAAAGCTATAATGAATTCCGAAAAGCCCCTTCACATAAAGGCTCTGTCAGAAATTCTCAACGCAGATTATGCTGTCGTTTATAAACATATAAAGATTTTAGAAAAGGCAGGCATTTTAGGCGTGTTTGTAGTAGGCAGATCAAGGGTTCCATATGTTAAAAAAAAGGAGGAGCTCTCTAAATTGTTGGAAGATTTAGCTAATATAATTAAACAATAAAGTTAAATTATTTTTATGGTATTGGAAAAAACTTAAAAATTCTTCTTAAAAAGAAGCCCCATGCAAAAAAGCCTGTATATATCTTTGATAGCTATGCTTGCAGCTACTTCAGGGGCTTTAACCGAAATGCACGTTATGTTCCCTTTTCCGTTATTACCTTTCTTAGAATTTGACATGGCTGAAATTCCAGACATGGTAGCGTTTTTATTGCTAGGCCCTGAGGCAGGAGTTGCAGTCGCTGCAATACACTGCCTTTTACTTTATACCCTTGGTTCCTTTACCATATTTTCTCCATTAATGAAATTTTTTGCAGAAGCGAGCATGTTTGCTGGCATAATTTTAGCCAAAAAGTTTACAAGCAGGGGCTCAGTTCTTGCTGTAACTTCTATAACGTTCAGAGTTATAATAATGCTTTTTGTCACTTTGATGCTTTACTATGTAATAATGCCAAACATCTATCTGCCAACAGCTAAATTAGCGATGAGCATACTTCATATAACTTACTTGCCCCCAATAGATATAGCGCTTCTTTTAGTAGGCCTTACTTCTGTATTCAACGCAATAGCTGGTGCCATTACGTATTTTGTATCTTACGCCATAAGCTTAAAACTGCTGAAATCTTTCAAAATATTTGACAAAAGTTTAATTCAATGAAACTATGTATTTTTTGTAAAGCGATTTATCCTTTTTTAAGGTTTCAACTCTGTAACTGTCTTCCGAATCAAAAATAATAAAAGACATTTTTTCCCCTAAATTTCCATCGCAATAAGAAGCTACAATGTCTACCGCAAGAGAAGTAAAAGATTTATCTCCTCTAAAAATTCCAACGGGTCCTTTGCAGTATTCAGGTATTATTTTAATATAGCCAGTTACTTTTCGTAATTCTTCGTTTTCTAAATTGTTTCTACCTACTATAAGCTTGGTGTTTTTTGAAAGCCTAAAATGCCGGCCAATTTTTAACAATTGTATTTCGGACATGGTATAACTCTCGTCGTTATTGAAAATGTCCTTAAGTTTTTTTGCATAAGGCGCGTAAGTTAACAAACACCCTCCAGAAGGGTTAGGTATGTTGACAAGTCCAAACTCCCGCGCCATTTTTAACTGAATTTTTCTGCCTTTACCTCTTATCGTCAAAAGTTTATTACTTTCTATCAAGCCATCTTTAATGAGCTCCTTCGGGGGAATTATTCCACCTGAAAGCGGTCTAAGCACTCTTCCTTCTAACCCAGATTCTCTTTCTATGATTTTCATAGCTTTTAAATTCTGAGATTTAGGCCTCTGATCAACTACCTCTCCAGTGACTATTCCTACCGCTCCCTGCTTATCCATGAAGTCTTTTGCAATTTTGAAGAAATAAATCCTACAATCTATACATGGATTTAGTGCGCGTCCGTAACCATATTTTGGCTTTTTGATAATTTCAATATAATCCTGACCAACTTTAACGTTAATTAATTCTAAACCTTCTTTTTTTAGCAATTCGTTTAAGGCAGTTAGGTCTTTACAACATGTAGAATTAAACGGGGTTTCTACATGTAAAGGTATAACTTCAAAACCCATATTTTTTGCAATTATTAAAGAAAGTAAGCTATCTAACCCTCCTGAAACCAATGCGACTAGCTTTTTTCTTTTATCCATTTTACTGTACAGCCGTTTAACTCTTAATTCAGTAAAAACATCAAATAAATAAAAAAATACCTAACTTTTTTACAGACCGAATTTATTCTTCTTCTTGCTCTTGGCTCTCTGTTTTGCCTTGTTCGTTAGAAATTATTTCACCGACAGCGTATCTGTTTCCGACTTTGACTATCTTTACTTTGTATGTTTCTCCCACTTTGCCACCGGCTATGAATACTATGAATCCATTAACTTTTGCTACGCCGTCGTTTCTTTTGCTCATTTCTTGAACAGTTAATGTATATTCAGCGCCCTGTTTAACGGGCTTCGGTCTGTAATTTCCGTGATATCCGTGACGTTCGCTCAAAACCTTTTCGCCGTGCGCTTATCTTATGTAATGTTTAATATAAACTTATCTAATGAAATTGCGGCCCTGTTAACTTAAACTCATTTTGATCACCTCATGCCTATTATCAATGTAATAACCCTCAACCATTCTGGCAATAAATCATCTGATAGAGGAGCATGCCC
>CAYFFZ010000062.1:0-4328 GCA_964342655.1 uncultured Nitrososphaerales archaeon | reverse complement strand
CCTGTCCGTCCTATTAAGCTTCTCTAACTCGTGTCATTATATAACTTTTTCCTGAGTGCATAATAGTTTCATTTATAATTTTTTATGTTTTTTAACGTTTAGAACAAATCACAAATAAAAAACTTTAGCATAAAAATAAAAATTAAATCTTAATGTATGTTAGAAAGAAACTGAGGAATTTCTTGAGTTGCTAAGTTACAAATTTCGCTCTGAAAGTAGGACGCATATAAAGGTAATATTTGCTGGGATAAGCTCCCGTACGTAAACTGGCTAAAGGATGGTAAATTATAAGCTTCGTCCGCAAACACATTTATCGCGCTAGATGTTAATGTAGGTAAGGTCCCAGTATAAACTTTGGCTCCAGCCTTCTGAGCGGCTAAAGTTATCGCGTTAGCTGCCTGGTTGACGTTTATCGTGCCCTGAACTATATAAGCAACTTCTCCTCTGAATGCTGCTGAAATCTGAGGCCAATAAGGTACGTTTGCGGGCCCCTGTACACTGTTCTGCAGGTTTTCAAGGAAAATCTTCAGTGTGGTTGCTGACAGTAAATGATGAGAAATAGCATATGAGAATCCAGAATACCTGAAAGGCAAAAGACTGTCCAGCGTCATATAGTATATAGATTCGTTAGGACTTGTTGCAAAGGCTAAGAAAGACAGAGCTAGAGAAAGATCGTGCGTTCCCTTGTATATTCCCCATCCGACTCCGCCTGTTTCGCTTACTCCTCCTGGCATCGTCGGCGCTATAGCCCAGTCGTTATAAACCTTTGACTGGTTTGGATTGCTCAACGTCAGTAGTGGCGGTGTCCAGTAAATCATCATGGGTGCGTCCCCCCGTGCAAACATCCCAGGAACCATCGTAAAGGTAGCGCTAAGTGGATCCTCACTCGCTTTTATCAAAGATACAAACTGAGAAAGGGTGTTCTTAAATATTGTAGTGTTAGAAAGTATCTCCCCATTGCTAGTAAACATGTCACCATAGGGCGCTGTTACCGGTCCTAAAACGCTTTCATACTGAACCCTGACTCCGCCAAAAAGAGTTAAGAATGACTGTATCATATCATCATCTCCAGGACCGGTCATCATTACTATTCCGTATTTTGACCCATGCTGACCGTTAAAGAACTGAGCTACATCAACAAGCTGCTGAAGCGTTAGAGTTGTGTTTGCTGGGTTAGGAAGCGGGTAACCGTACTGCTCCTGGAAGAGTTTTTGGTTTGTTACGTTGTTAAAGTAAGATGGTCTGTAGTAAAATAGCATGGCATCACCTGAACATGGAAGACCGTAAAGACTTCCGTTTATTTCAAAAGGTGCCAGCATCGAAGGTACTATGTCAGATACGTTATATGAAGCGGGGAAATATTTTGTGTCTGACAGGTATGGTTTCAGGTTAACAAGGTAAGGAGCTATGTTCCCTAAATAACCTACATTTGGAAAGAACACTATGTCATAAACGTCGGAGCCAGAAGAGAACGCTGTTACATAGCTAGATAAAGCTGTGTCAAAAGAAAGAGTTACCACTTTTATAGTGGTTCCAGGATGCGTAGCCATATAATCTTGCGCTATCTTTTCTATTGCGGCATCATTGTAACCTGCTTCTGCAGCCACAACTATCGTGCCGGATATTTTTGATGATTGAAGATAACTTTGATAATAGTAGAGCCCAATGCCTGCAACAATTATCAATATTATAATAACCAAAGCAATTACTGTTCTGGAAACGCTTGACTTTTTGGTCATCAGCTTTTATTAATAAAAATCATATTTAATCTTTATCTTACCAAATCGGCAACGTTTTTTAAAAATTTGCGAAAATCGACGTCATAATATTATTACCGCTATATTTTTGCTTATATATTAAAAACAAAGCTAATCAAAACTGATCCGTTTAATAGCTAATATGTTTTTAAGACCAGATTTATAATAATCTTTTAAAGGTCATGTTTAAATGCCCCCTAGCTTAAATTTAAATGATGATGGATAAAAAAGAAGTCAGCGAAAAAAGGTTGCAATACCATTTAAAAATGAAGCCGGGGGATGTAGCTGAATATGTTCTACTTCCTGGAGATAGGGCCCGTGTTGACCTTATGTCTGTATATTTAAAGGATGTAGTTTTAAGTGGTAACAACAGGGAATACTATGCAAAAACAGGTTACTATAACAACATAAAGGTAACGATAATGAGCACTGGGATGGGAGCACCCGCTGCGGCCATAGCCATAGAAGAGCTAGCTAACATAGGCGCTAAAGTATTTATAAGAACTGGTAGCACAGGTGCGCTTCAACCAGAAATAGATCTTGGAGATCTAATAATACCAAACGGAGCTGCTAAAAACGAAGGCACAACTCGTATGTATGAACCAGTCTCTATACCGGCAGTTCCAAGCGTCGATGTACTGTTTGCGCTTATTAAAGCTGCTGAAGAGCTAAAAAGCAGTCTAAATTTTAGATACCATGTTGGAGTTATATCTACAGATGATGCCTTCTATGCAGAAAATCAGAAATTTATAAAGAAGCTTACTTCACTAGGAATCCTCAGCCTAGATATGGAAAGCTCTGCGATCTTTACAGTTGCTCGCCTCAGGAAGCTCAGGGCCGGCAGTATTCTTGCTGTTTCAGAAAACTTTTCAAAAAACATAATAATACCTGAACAGATCCCTGAACCCTTGGTGGAAGGCTGGAAAAAAGAAACACAGGTAGCTCTAAGAGCCATTGAACTAATTGAAAAAAATAAATAATTTATTTTAAACGTTAAGAAGAATACTGGCTCATAGCTTGGTATGTTTGCTGTTCTATGTATGCCATTCCTTGAGCTATTGTAACTTTACCGTAATACATGCTTGGAAGCTCTCCTCTGAATGCTGCTGATATCTGTCCCCAGTAAGGTACGTTCGCTGTGCCAGGGACACTTTCGCTCATTGTGCTTGCTATAGCTGAAAGAGCTTCAGCATAGTTTGGTTTGCTCTGTATTGTCTGTCTAAAAACAGAATACCTGAAAGGCATAAGACTGTCTAGCTGTACGAACTTTACTGCTTCCTGAGGGCTTGTAGCAAACTCAACAAAAGCGACAGCAAGTTTTACGTTCTTACTGTATTTGTAAACGCCAAGTCCAGTTCCACCTAGAATGCTGTGGCCACCTGGGAAGTATGGTGAAACAGCCCAGTCCCCAACAATTGCGCTCCTGTTAGGATTGTTAAGGTATAGTGCAGGCGGGTTCCAGTAAATCATCATTGCTGAATCTCCTTTCGCAAAAAAGCCAGGAACAGTTTCATATGATGAAGAGAGCGGATCTTCGCTGGCTGAAACAAGCTTCAGGTAGTCGCTCATTACGTTTTCGGCAACAGATGTGTTAAAGATAGGCTGCCCACTGCTTGTGAAAAGAACACCATAAAGGCCTGTAACCGGGCCCATAGTGCTACTTGCGCTTACTCTAGCACCTGCCATTAAAGATTCGAAAGTCTGTATTGCATCGTCGTCTCCTGATCCTGACATCAGGACTATTCCGTATTTTGACCCATGCTGACCGTTAAAGAACTGAGCTACATCAACAAGCTGCTGAAGCGTTAGAGTTGTGTTTGCTGGGTTAGGAAGCGGGTAACCGTACTGCTCCTGGAAGAGTTTTTGGTTTGTTACGTTGTTAAAGTAAGATGGTCTGTAGTAAAATAGCATAGCTCCTCCTGCTTCTGGAAGGCCTACCTGTGCACCCTTGTAAGTGTACAGAGTAAGTAATGAAGAAATTACGTCAGATGCATTCCAAGAAGAAGGGAAATACGCTGAATTTTTCATATAAGGCGTTAGGTTCAGAAGGTAAGGCCCAAGCTGTCCTATGAATCCAACGCTTCCCAAACTTATCACGTCGTAGATAGACTGGTTCGCTTTGAATGCAGTTAGAGCGTCCGATACAACGCTCCCGTAAGGTATTCCCACAACGTTTATTGTTACACCCGGATGCTGCGCCATAAAGTCAGCGGCAATAGCTTTTAGAGCTGCATCGTTATATCCTGCCATAGCTACAACTGTTATGGATCCTGAAAGCTTAGGTGTAGTTACTGATTGATAGTAATAGTAGCCTCCTACTCCTGCAATTATTATCACGATGATTACTATAGCTGCTATAACAGTCCTAGATACAGAAGAATTTTTTCTCATTGTATGATATATTTAAAACTGTTTGGATATAAACTTTTTCTTTTTTAAAAAATTATTTTGTAAATAATAAAAAATTATGCTTTTCCAAATAAATTTAGTGTAAAAACGTTTAAAAAATTTTAAAAAACTTGTATATTATTTCATAAAACATTATATTGAAAACTTAAAACAAACATCGAA
>CAYFFZ010000061.1:0-4328 GCA_964342655.1 uncultured Nitrososphaerales archaeon | reverse complement strand
TTAAAGCACTCACCATCTTCTGACCCTGTAAATTGTCATCAAAGCCCACACTTCTATGCATATTATTCCAAAAACTTCAAGGGTTGCACTTGAAGGCCATTTTACGATAGAAGCTATTATCGGGGCTGAAATGCCTATCACCAATGAAAGGACACCCTCAAATTTATCATGAAGAATGGAGCCGAGACCGAAAGCTATTATCGCAAGGTCTGCCTGATAGTAAAAATATGTTGAAACAAAAATGTGAGGTCTAGTCCCTGCGAAGAAAACCCCTATGAGCATTAGAAATATGGAAGAAATGAAAAGAAAGCTGGAACCTACAGTTTCAAGCTTGTTCTTGGAAAGCCCTACAAGAGAAACCGAAAAGAGCATTAGAAGAAGCCCCGTAACTATCATCCCGAATATGTTATAAATAAATGGGTAGGTGGCGCTAGGAGCACCGAACTGGCTCAATGCACCCTGGGTAAAAACGAAGCTGGGATTATAATGGTAACATATGAGAATTATAACCCATATGTAAGCTGAGGCAACAGCTCCTGTCCAGAGAAGCTTTTTGTAAACGCTTTTCATAATTTGCATTAAGCTTTTAAAAATATAAGCTTTGAAAGATCTTATAATTTAGAAGTTGTGCTTCTTCTCCCAAGACCTTATCAGGCTATAAAACGCCAGTGCCCCTGCTGCCTGCAGAAAGCCTCCAGCCACTAAGGGAAGCTCCAAACCCAAGTTCATAAGGTACCCAGAAAGCCCAGAAGTAAGCTGAGAGCTCCTTGTAAATATTCCCTGCACGGCAGATGCAGTGCCGTAATCCTCACCGCTTATGCCCCTCACGCTTATTGCGCTCCTCATCGGAGTGCCAATTCCCGCTATGAAGCTCCTTATCGAATAAAGCGCAACCGAGATCAACAGAAAAGGCGTAAAGGCGATAACGATCAGCATCAAACCCTGCAAGAGCCTAGCTGAGGAGGATACAGTTATAGCCCTCACCCTCTTTCTGTTCAATAAAGATCCGGAAAAGTAGGAGCCAGCCGCGGTAAAAGCATATGCTACTGTGAAGACAGCCCCTACATAGCTTGCGCTGATCCTGTACATGAGCTCAAACCAGAGAGGAAGAAGGGGAAAAGCTATTCCGGTTCCGGTTCCGTTTATTATGTTGGGTATCATGACCCTCAGCGAGTAAGAGAAGCTTTCTCTCTTCATCAGCACTGCAGTCTTTTTTGGCCTCCTCCTTTCTTTTAAGAAGCTCAAGGATAAAAAAGATCCTAGGGTTATGAAAAACGAAATGCCGAAAAGTATCCTGAAGGAGTTAACTGTCCCAAAATACCTGCTGAGGTAACCGTGAGTAACAAGCAGCAATGATCCCCCTATGGCAGCAAGCGAAGCCGTTGCATAGATTTTGGATAGCTTCTCTATTCTTTCCCTTTCATCAGGCCAGTTGCTTGCTATGTACGAGGTCATTCCGGGCGAAAAGGCTCCCCTCATGCCCCCTGGAGTGCCGGTTATGCCTCCAAGCATTGACGAAACAATTATTACATAAATGTTCGTGGAAAGAGCAAGACCTAGCAGGGCTATGAGCGGCAACAGCTCAGCCATGAGAAGAGTCCTCGCGTAACCTATCCTGTCTCCGAGGGTACCAAAGACAAAAGTTACCAGCACGTTGAACAGAACTATGAAAAAGTAAACCACGCCTATGAATATAAGGCCGTAGCCAAGGGCTTTAAGATAAAGGGAAAGGGAGAGGTTTACAAGAATCAGGGCAATGCTTCTTAGCGCCCTAGAAGCGAGCAGAAACTTAAATGAGGCATCTATGAGCTTTCTGTCTTCAGTAAACATACAGAAAATCTATTGAGAAAAGTTATTTAAAGTGTTTTACCCGTGTTCGCGCACTTCTCAGCTAAAACGTAAGCCTTCTTTAGTATTTGATTGATCTCACTTGAATTTTTAACACTTTGCAGCAGGGCATAACCTTCGCAGATCCTGTCCTCGTATTTTATTTCATTGCTGACAGCCCTGAATTTCTCCAAGACTTTTTTCGCTTCATCTTTCCTTCCCAGCTTTATCAGAGCTAAAGCTAGGCTCTGCAGAGTGTATGGATATTTGTCGTTGTACTGAACTGACTTCTCAAAGAGCCTTACAGCTTCATCGTATTTTCCCAGCTTCATGGCGCACCAACCTTTCCATAGGCATGAGCTCCAGCTGCTTTCATCATAAAGCTCGTAAGCCTTTTCATAAGCGTATTTTGCTTCTTTTTTAAGTTCTTCTAAAGCGTTTGCAAGACCGTGCCATGCGGCCGGATCCCTTTTATCGCAGTTTTCCAAATACTTTTCATACAGAATTGCCGCATCATCGTAAAAAGATAGGCATATGCAGGCTTCAGCTGCTCTGTAGATGTCTTGACATTCCATACCAGAAGTTTACACGATATCTTTTTTATTCTTATCCTCTGCAAATGCAGATCATAAAAGATCCTTGCGGATCATCCAAGAAGCTGTTGTATTTCTGAGCTGACGCCCATCTTTTTCTCTTCAAAAATCCTCCTGTCCATCTCTTTCAGGCTTACGCTTATCTTTGGTTCAAACTCCATCTTCTTTATTATGTCCTTCTCAACATCCACACCAGGAGCATATTCTTCCAGCTCTAAGCCATTTTCTGTAAGCCTGAAAACTGCCCTTTCAGTTATGTACAGAACCTCCTTTCCGCTCTTTAGAGCCTGTCTTCCGCTGAATAATATTTTGTAAACGTTTTTTACAAACTTCTTTATGCCACCATCTTCTATTATCTTTAACTTTCTGTCTTCAATTCTTATTTCTCTCTTACCTGCAGTAAAACCCCCAGAAAAATAAACCCTTGGGGATCCAGCCGCTATGACAGGGAAGCCCCCTGGACCCGTAAACCTTTCGGGAAGAATTGATGGGTTTACGTTACCTTCGTAATCAACCTGCATAAAACCCAGGGAAGCAACATCGACGATGCCTCCTTCATAAACTGAAAACTGATCTGGCATCGGTATTATAGCAAACGGGCCTACAGAAAGGCCAAAATCAGGACCCCCGAGAGCCACGCCGCCCCAGGGACCAGATTCAACTGTTGTGTATATGTATTCTTCAAGCTGTTCCTCTTTTATTATGTTAGATATTAAAGCTGGTATTCCAACTCCAACGTTTACTATGAGCGGCTTCTTCAGCTTTTTAATGACCTCAACGAACTCTAACAGGGTCCTCCTGGCTATTACTTTTTCGAAGCTTAGCTCTACAGGAGGAAGTTCTTCGGAGCTTGAAGGCACTATGGTTCCGGATATTCTAGGATCAAACTGAATCGTTCCCCCCTGCCAGTGATACTCAGGAGGCGCCTTTACCACGTAGTCTACAAGCGGCCCTGGGACAATAACCCTTTGAGGGTTCAAAGAGCCAAACTTTGCTATTCTCTCAACCTGAGCTACAGTTATCCCGGGCTTTGGCTGAGCTTTTGCGGCCTGAGCTATAGCAAGCACAGAACCGTAGATCCCCTCTTTCTCGAGCGTTATGTTGCCGATATCATCTGCGGTTGTGCCCCTTATCATCGAAACGTCAGGCTTTGGGGCTGAATATATCAAAAACTCTTCTCCGTCGAGCTTTATTATGTCAACCTTGCATGTTCTTTTCTCTCTAGCTATTTCGTTTACAAAACCCCCTTCCATCCTCGGATCAAAGAAAGTGTTCAAACCCACTCTCGAGATCAGGCCCGGCCTTCCGCTTGCGATTTCCCTGAACCAGTAAGAAGTCATGCATATGCTCCATGAATAAATTTCAACTTCGCTCCTCATTAGGAACTCCATAAAGCTTGGCGTAAACCCGAAATACGGTATTAAAACGCCTCTTATGAAATCCTGGGATTTTGCCTCATTTATCAATTCTTTGCCTATTACATCAAGCCCCCTGCCCGGAGTTCCTGGAAGGGTTTCAGCTTCCAAAAATAACCTTTTTGGATGGCCGCTATTTTTCCATGATTCAAAAAGCTTGATCAGTAAGTATTCTGGGCTTAGCGCGTTGTTAAAACCGGAGACTGCAATTACAGAACCGTCTTTAACTTTAGAAACAGCTTCTTCAGCAGAAACAAGCTTTTTCATCATTATCTTTGAAATTTTTTGTAATAATAAGCTTTATTTTACCTAAATGCTGAACAAAATATAAAATTTAATTGTTTTAAAACGTTCTAATACGCACTTGATCTTTTTAAATAAACCATCGTGATATATGGTTTGCGTGATTATATTTTATTTTAAACTTTGGAACAGAGATGCCGGGGGAGGGCTTTGAACCCTCGACCTCCAGATTATGAGTCTGGCGCTCTAA
>CAYFFZ010000060.1:0-4345 GCA_964342655.1 uncultured Nitrososphaerales archaeon | reverse complement strand
AATTCTGGAGCGTGGAGAAACCTGCTGGTTGTGGGTTCAAGTCCCACCGTCCCCACTTTTTGTTTACTATAACAGGAACTAAAAACAAATTTGTAGAATGATTTTTATAAAGGCTATGCTAAAATATTAATATGACTCACGATGAACCTGATAAAAGGAAAGTTCCAAAAGACATTTGGGATTATTTTAAAGAAATAGACGAAATGTTCGATAAGCTTTTTGAGTCTATAGAAGAAGGTGAGTTTCAAGGTCCTTTTTATTATGGTATTTCATGGACAATTGGGGAGGACGGAAGACCTATTATCAGGGAGTTCGGTAATATAGAACCCGCTGCTAAAGGCGTTAAAAGAAGTGAAGTAGTAAAGCCATTTTATGATGTAATAGTAGACCCTAATACAAACAAGGTAAACGTTATAGTTGAGTTGCCTGGAGCACAAAAGGACAAGATTGATCTGGAAGCTACTGAAAGAAGCTTACATATTTATGCAGAAGGAATTAATAAAAAATATGAAGCTGATATACCGCTAGATGTAGAAGTAAACCCCGATTCAGCAAAGGCATCATTTGTGAACGGCATATTGCAGGTCTCTTTTGAACCTAAGACTCCTATATCGCAGAAAGGCAAAAAAATAAGCATCGAATGAATTTTGTAATAATTTTTGGACTGTAATGATTATATAGAAGTTTTTTTCTTAATATTTTGTTCATGGAAGAGTTTAACGGGCTCAATATTTCTGATGAAGACCTTTTCCAATTATACGAAATGTTGAGCAATCTGGTAGAAACTGCTCGAGTGGGAGTTATGGATACAAAACTAATAAAGAGCGTTTTTAATGCTCTATCTAAATATGAAAAAGGGATTACTGAAAACGATATAATAAGTGCGTGGAATTTATGTAAAACAAAGCTCCAAGGGATCATAATAGAGGAAGAAAATTCTAATAAAAACGCTAAAGAATTATCTGATCTTATGATATTGATAGATTTCTTCAGAAACCTGTTTTATGGTGTTACCATTTAGAGATAAATTTAATTTATTGCGATGATAAAACATTTACGTTGCAAAAAAGAGTAAACCTAGAAGAAGTATTCAAAGCATATGATATAAGAGGTTTATATAAAATCCAGATAGACGAAAATTTTGCGAAAAAGCTAGCTCTTTCTATTACTTATTATTTTGGTTTAAAGAAATTAAAGATCGCTACAGCATATGATGTTAGAGATAGCAGTAAAGAACTTTACAAAGTCATAAATGAAGAATTTGTAAGAGAAGGCCATGAAGTACACGCCCTTGGTTTAGTTCCAACCCCGCTATTTTACAATTATATAGCAAGACATGGAATGAACGGCGGTGTAATGGTTACGGCTAGCCATAACCCTCCAGAGTGGACTGGCTTTAAACTTTGTAAAGAAAATGCAGAGATAATAGGTGAAGGAAGTGGTATGGAGATGATCAAAAGTAAATTCTTTGAGGATATAAAGCCAGTTAAGGTTGGTGAAGGCAAGCTTCTTGAAGTCAATGCTGAAAATTATTATATTAGTTTTTTGAACAGCTACATTACCCCACCGTTAAGCTATTCAGTATGTATAGACATCGGAAATGGCAGCACTTTTAGTATTATGCCCAAAATATGCAACTCATATAAAATGAAATGTGAGCTCTTATTTCCTGAACCAGATGGTAGGTTTCCAAACAGGCCCAGCGAACCTACCGATGAGACTTTAACAAAATTAAAGGAAATAGTAAAAAAGAACTCATGTCCCGGAGCAGCTTTTGATGGGGATGGCGATAGATTGGTTATGGTAGACGAAGATGGTAAGGTTGTAAGAGGTGATGTGTTATTCGCCTTAATTGCAAAAGGTTATGAACATTATGACGAAAAAAGGGCCATAATTGAAGTTAATTTTTCAGAAGCCGTTGAATCTTTTCTTAGAAATCTCGGCTATCAAGTATACATAAGCAGAGTCGGTCACTCTTTTATTACAAAGGAGATGACAAATAAAAACGCCTTAATTGGTGGCGAAATCAGTGGGCATTATTATTTTAAAGAGTCATATGGGGCTGACGATTCAATATTCGCATTTATAAAAGTTCTTGAAACACTTAAAAAATTGAAAATTTCTATAAAAGATTTCGTAAAAGAGCTTAACCTTCCACCTTCTTCCGATGTGGTTGCAGTTCCAGTACCGGATGACGCTAAAGATTACATAATGGAAAAACTGAAAGCTTATTATAAAAAAGAGTCAAAAAAGGTTATTGAGATAGACGGTATAAAAGCTTACTTTGATGACGGATGGGTTCTGATAAGGAAATCTAACACTATGCCCCAGATAAAAGTAAAAGCTGAAGGCAATGGCTATAAAAGGCTGCTGGAACAGGCCATCAAACTCATTGATGAGCTTTCCAAATCTTAGGATACGTATCCTGTTTCATTATAACTCTATCAACGTTTACAACGATGCCTTTTTGCATGGTTTCCATTTCCTTAAAGCTAACAAGAGTTTTTCCTATAGCAACTATTTCACCTTTTACTGAATATAATGCCACCCACTCGTTAGCTTCTATGCTTGGATCTGCTCTTGAAATTCCAGGCAAAGCCAAAGGCGCTCCGTTACATATTGAGCCAACGGCAGAATTTTTTACTATTATAGGCTTCAGATGTTTTAACGCTATTTCAATCGGCTTTACAACAATCCTAAGTTTTGTTTCATCTTTATAATCCTTATACGCTTTAACCGCTTCCCAAACCTCTTGTAACTTTACAAACCCATCGTTTTCAGTATAATCTGATACTCTGACCCTCCTCAAGTCAACCATAGTTGCTCCCACTTTTAGTAATTCTCCAATATCATAAATGATCTTTCTAATGTAGGTTCCAGATTCTACAAGTAACCTTAGCAAATAGAACCTTTCATCATTTTCCAATAATTCTATTTCATAAACTTTCCTAATTCTTATACTTCTTTTAACAGAAGATCTTACAGGTGGTCTTTGATAAATCATACCTTTAAACATATTTAAAGCATCGATGACTTTTTCATTAGGCACATTTTCATGCAATTTCATAACGGCTATGTACTCTTTTGGCCCCAAAAGCAAAGCAGATAATGCTTTTGTTGCAGAGTTTATTGCAATTGGCAATAGTCCGCTAACACTTGGGTCTAAGGTTCCGCTATGTCCAGCTCTTTTTACGTTTAACATCCTTTTAACCCAGCTTACTACTTCGAAGCTAGAATAACCAGGAGGTTTATCCAGCGGGATAAAACCGTATTCAAGGTGCAGCTCCAAGTTTCTTTCTTCAGGAGCAACACCGTATTTATCACTAGGAACTTCATCATGGAAAGGTTCAGTTTTTTCTTTCAACCATTCAGCTATACTCTTCATAAGCTTTTTTCGATACCGTTTTTATATGCTTTATAATACATAATAATGATTTCGCCAATAACATCTGGTTCTATTAATTCCGTGTCTATGACCAGGTTAAATACGCTGTAGTCCTTGTCTAGCTCGATACCGTATAATTTTTTATAATGTATAAAATTCTCATTGTCCCTTTCTTTTACAATTTCTAAAGCCTTTTCGAAAGGTATATTGTCCCTTTCCGATATTCTTTTGGCTCTAGTTTTTTGACTAGCTTTTAACCATACCTTAACGTGCGAATTTTCTATAAGCCAAGGAAGACTCCAACTGGTTATGATTATTTCTTTGCTATTAATTGATTCTTTCAAAAATTCATCGACCTTTTTATCAAAGCTTGGGTCCTGTTCTCTTAACTTTAAAAAAGATTTTCCTTCTTCTGTATCCCAGAAATCATTTCTTTCTGTTCCTTTATACCCTAGCTTTGCAGCGTAATCCTTTAGAACATCACCTCCAATTTTTACTTCGATTTTTAGCTTTTTTGCAATAATTTCCGCAACGGTGCTTTTGCCGACACCTGCCATACCAGATATTATAATACTAACCATAATAGTAGTAGGTTTTTAATTTTAAAAAGTTTATTTGATGCAAATTTGATCATTCGTATTTTGAATTATTTCCTAGAGGTACTCATTAATTATAAAATAGCGCCGCCGGTCGGACTCGAACCGACGACCTGCCGGTTAACAGCCGGCCGCTCTACCAAACTGAGCTACGGCGGCTCATAAAAGCAGATATCGTTTTAGTATAAAAACTTTAACTTAAAAATACATTTTATCTTATTTTATTTAGTATTAATTAGGTAATTTGTAATTCCAGTTTTTAAATTTATTTTAATACAGATTGTGTTCTTATATTTTAAGAGTTATTTAGTGAACTACCCCAACCTTACTGTTGGAGCTTCTCGGTTCATTGATACCTTTGCTT
>CAYFFZ010000059.1:0-4797 GCA_964342655.1 uncultured Nitrososphaerales archaeon | reverse complement strand
TTCCTTGGGCTGAAATGGACTCGTAAAATGCTCTTGAGGCATTAGCAAGCAATTCTTTAAAGCTATGGCCAAACCCTGCACAGGGTGCAAGGATCAGTAAAAAAATAAAGCATGCCATTCAAAAGAGAAGGTCCTTAGCATGTTGAACGCGGTGAACAGCTCTGAATTAATCCTCATCTATTTCTTTACTGATATAGATACATAATATTCAATGTATTAAAGCATGGCTATCAACGAAGCCCTGTCCGCGGGAACAGTAATCTCAAAACCTATTTATTGCGGCTTTTTAAAGAGCTCCCGATTTTTTGTCTATCATTGTAAAGCTTTATCGCGGCCACCAGGTAGATTATCCAATCAGGGGTTACAAGCCCCTTTAGGGCAAGACCGTAAAGGTAGAGCAAAAGCGTCCCTGCAAAGCCAAAAATTATGGACAAGGATGCTATCATTACATCAGCAGGAGAGCGGACCCCCCTGTAAAGTCTGTAACCTGAGTATATCGAGGCTACCCCGAATATTATGTAGATGAGCTCCAGAAGCGGGAAGACCCTTAGCAGAGCGTTAAAAAGAAAAGTCACTATCATTATTATGCCAGAAGTCAGGAGAAGTAAGCCAGAACCTTCTAGCCTTTCTATCTCTTCCTGAAAAAGCCTGTACCCGCAGTTGATACAATACTTGGCTTCTGGTGGGTTTTCGTAGCCGCATTTGGGACACTTTGTCACGGGATCATTTTGGTATTAGCAAATATAAGCGTTTTGAGGGGCATCGTTAAAATAATTTGAGAATCTGAGATGCTGGTGCTTTAAAAACTAGGACTCTTTCTCTCCCCAGAGCGATAGGGCTTTGAGAGTATGACTCCTATGAGTATGGCAAAATAGGCGTATTCTGAAAGCTGGTTTGCGAGGTTCATGTTTCCGTAGGAAAAAGAAACCGCAGCGCCTAAGAGCAGGAAAACGAAAGCCAATACAAAAGCTGTCCCCAGCTTGTCCGCGTAGCTGAGGTCTGGCCTAAAAGCCCAGGCATAGAATGCTATAACAAAAATAATACCCATTATGATAACAGCGGTATCAAGCTGCATACAAGGTAAAATTGCATAACGCTTATAAAAGTTTTACAGGAAGACAAGTTTTTAAACAAACGTCATCAATGTATATGTATTGAAAATTGCAGAAGGTGCCCTTTTGGCCCTCTACATAATCTACTCCGCTATATGGATCTATATATGGATAGTGAGGTTTTCGGTCATCCAGTTTTACCAGATCTTCAGCTGGTCAGCCGCCTATTATATCTTGATTTCGCTTATAACTGGGCTCGGAGCGTTCCCGCTTTATAAAATGGCTGAAGAAAAGCTGGGCGGCTCTGTTGCGCTTATCATTTCTGCGGCTTATCTGTTTTACTTCCCCCTTGCTGGTGCCAACTGGTCTGGGGCAGACACAGCCTTCCCGGTTCTTGTCCTTTTTGCTTATTATCTGCAGAAAGGTAAAAAAGAAAGGGCCTCTTCATCCCTTTATGCCCTTTCAGCCATCTTGGGCCCCGTTGAATCGGTTCTGGCCTTTGCCTTAATGGCCTATAATGTTTTCAAGCTAAAGAAAAAAATTTACTACATACCGCTTTCGGTTTCTCTGGTTTCAATATTGGCCTATGTTCTTTATAAAAGGTTTCCAGCTTTTACTCTGAGCTCGGGATTTATTTCAGCAGGGCTCTTTGGAGTTTTCATTGTTCTCCTTCCTCTACTTTTTGCAAACTTTTTGAGCTACTGGTCCCTGGCCCTGATCCCCCTGATCTTTCTATCTCTTTTTTCAGCCGGTTATCAGTATCCAGGCCTTGTTCTTTCAGGGGCTTTAACCCCTTTTGTTCCCTTTATATTTCTAGGTGTCGTGGAAGGGGCAGGTTATGTTGGCAGGATGGACAAGAAAAAGCTAAAAGTCTTTTCCGTTCTTCTCCTCATCAACGCATTCTCTTTTGCGGCTGTCTATCAGCCTTTTTCTCCGCTAAACCAGTATTCTGCGCTGAACTACGGGCTCACAGCGATCCTGAGCTCGTACAACCAGGCCAAAGAGCTCTACGGAAACATAACAAGGATGATCAAGCTCCTGCCCCCGGGCTCCAAGGTCCTTGTTCAAGAAAACGTTATGCCTCCGGGCAAAGTCACCCTTTACTCTATAAACCAGGTAGGGGTAAATCAAGCATTTTCATTTAAGTACGTGCTTGTTGGCCCAAACTCTACGTATTTCGGGCCGATGTCTTACGTTGCTGAAAGACTTTACGAAAGCAACTATGGGATACTCGCTGAAGCGAACGACATGGTTCTCCTTGAAAAGAACTATTCTGGTCCTGTAGTTTACTATAGGTCCACATCTATTACATGGCAGGCTGACAAGCTTATCCCTCTTGGGAGCACAGTTTACCAGAACGGCTATCTAAAAATATATAACATGAAGGGGGCGCAGGCTTGGTACATCCCTTATAACTTCATCCCTCCTGGGAACTACACGCTGATCATTTACATGGAACAGAGCAGCCCCTCTGCTTCCAACATGATGTCATTAGCGATCTTCTCTGACAACCTCACCCGCCTAATAGGCTTTGAATACATAAAAAACAACGCTGTTAATACATCGTGGACTGAAGTCAGCTATAATTTCACCATCCCTAGCGTTTACGAAAACGTAGAAATATTTGCGTATGTGTACAGCTGGCAGGGTAGCCTGCTCATATCAAACGTCTCAGTTATACAGAGATCTTTGGTTTAAAGTTTTTAAGCATCAAAAGCCGATTTTATGCCGTTTGAAGTTAAAAAGCGAAAACTTCATAGCCCCCTTAACCTATCTTTTTATATCCATACTAGCTATGCTGAAACTCATCCTTACTCCTGGCGTCGTAAGCCAGGGGGACTGGGGCATACCTCTCACAGAGAGCACCGCTCTTCATGCTTTTTATTCCGGCTTCTATATCTGGCAGCTATACGGCTTCGGAAGCCCGGGATCCGGATTCTTTTACTTTAACTTCCTTTACCCTATTTTTTCTCCCCTGGGGTTTTACGGAGCCGGCATGGTCAAGTCCCTTTCTGTAGCCTTTATGTTTCTCAGCGGAACCGGGATGTACTTTTTTGTCAGGGATCAGGGAGTGGGTAAGTTAGGCTCTTTTATGTCCGGGCTTGTGTACATGCTTTCGCCAATGATTCTGGATCAGCTTGTATATGGCTGGATAAACTACCTAACGGGTTATACGCTTCTTCCATTCTTCCTTCTATCTCTTTCAAAGTACATAAAAAAGGGGGAAATCAGGTTCATGCTTATAGCTGGGGTCATAGAAGCGTTTGCCCTTTGGAGGCCAACTGAAATAGTTACATACCCGCTACTTGCTCTAGTTTATTCTCTGATAAGCACAGGGAGAAAGAGGGGAATTTTCTTTACGATATTCTCGACTGCTCTTGCTCTAGCAAGTAACGCTTATTATTTCTTCCCTCTTTCTTTCTCATCAACCTTGCAGGGGGCTGCTTCTTTTGCATCTTCTTATGGCTCCATAGCCCAATACCACAGGATAGCTTACCTTCCCGTGCTTTTCAGGCTGGGTGGGCTATACATGAACAGCATATACGCTTCTTATTTTACTTCGTGGTCCTACCCATTTCTTTACCTTATCCTGATGTTTGTTCCCCTAGGAGTTGTGTTGAACTGGAGGAACCGGAATGTCTACTTCTTCCTTGTCAGCTATTTCCTTATACTTTTAGCTTACTTTGTTTATGAAAATTATAAGTTCATTATATATCACGTGCCGTATGGCGTAATATTTGAGGGTTTGAACCCGCTGTTTTTTCCAGGAGCTATAGGTCTTGCTGGGCTTGTTGGATACACTTTTGATTATATTACAAAAAAGATAAACAGGATAAAGGCAAATAAAAAATTTTACGGGCTTTTAGCGGTATCATTTTTTATAATTTCAGCATGGGCCTACCCCTGGTGGACGGGACAGTTCATAGGCCCTCAAAGCTCAGGCGTTCCGCAAAGAATAAGCCTGTACAGCATTCCTAAAAGCTACATAGACTGGAATAGAGAGGTCAACGCCACGCGCGGCTTCGTGCTGTATTATCCGAGTGGTGGGTACGTTGTCTTGCAGTATAAAAATTCAACGCATGCAGTTAGCGGGACAATTTTTTATACAAACACAATTCCAGCGCTTTCTACATACGCATCCACGCTGATAACCTATTGGATAATAACCAAGACATATAACACAAGCCAAATGCTACAACAGCTAGGGATCAGGTACTATGTAATATATAAAGATGTTCAATCAATATATGATCTGGCTACAATAGAAAATTCTCTTAATCAGAGCGACGGAGTTAAGCTGGTCATGAACAACCCAAGCATAGCTGTCTACATTGTAGATAATGCCAGTCCTTTAATTTTTTCAAACTCAACTTATAGAGTTGTTTCAAGCTCTCCAACAAGCTATGAATTGCAGGTTAAAGCATCGGGTCCTGCAATCATAATTCTGTTGCAAAGCTACGATAAGGGCTGGGTAGCATACGCAAATGGCACAGAGCTGTTAAACGAGCAATATGTGATTTACGGGTTTCCTTTTAATTCATGGGTTATAAAACATCCAGGTACCTATACGGTTAAGATCTTTTATGAGCCGCAGGAGCTCTACATGTTTTACCTTGGGTTATCGCTTTCTGCATTTTTCGGGAGCTTGATAGCTGCTATAATTTTGAGCTTTATTAAAAAGGACATGAAAAAGGTCAAATAAATATAACTTTTTTGTAATTTTGTTTTTATAAAACTTCAACAT
>CAYFFZ010000058.1:0-5027 GCA_964342655.1 uncultured Nitrososphaerales archaeon | reverse complement strand
CGTTATACATACTTCCCTTGCGAAAGCCTTTGATCGCAGCCAAGATCATCTCCACGCTAAGCTACATATCTGAAAACAGACTTATGCTAGCAGTTGCCGCTGGTTGGTATAAGAGGGAGTTCGATGCTGTTGGAGCCGACTTTCAAAGAAGAGGTAAGCTTCTGGTAGAACATTTAAAGGCGCTTAAAACATTGCTAGAAAGCAACGACGTAAACATGAAGATTGACGATCAAACATACGAGCACGTAAGCATAGAGCCTAAGCCCAGCAGACCTGTAAAAATTTTTATGGGCGGGTACGTTGAGAGCGTACTGAAAAGGGTAGCTAAGTACAGCGACGGATGGATGTCATACTACTACAAAGAAGAAGATTTTAGAGAGAGCGTTCAATTTATTGAGAAGCATTCCGGTGGAAGACCCCTTGAACACTCAAACATGGTTCCAGTCTACGTTGGGGAAAACGGTAAAGAAAAAATAATCGAATTTACAAATAAATATATGGACCTGCCTTCTTGGTCAAAGGCGTCAGTGGAGAGTGGAATTTATGGTAATCCCGATGATATAGTGAAAAGGTTAAAGGCTTATGAAAGGGCTGGTGCATCTCGATGCATACTAATTCCGGCCTTTTATGAAGAAGATCAGGTCGAAAAGCTTGGTGAAGTGCTCAGCCCGCTTTTACAAGAAAACCCTTAATGGATCGAGACTCCTCAAGAGGCGGAGCTCTTCTTCGCTAGGTGGGCTTAGCTTTTTTAAGTTTGGATTTATTTGTGGTTTAAAGCCCATCTGAGAAAGCACTTCATCGACCTCGACGCCTTCAAGCACAGCTACAAGCTCCATTTCCCCTTTGGGATTAAACTGAAATATTGCTTTATCCGTTATTACTTTGCTAGGGCCGTTTCCCAAAAGTCCAGATCTGCTTCTGCCCGGGACATGGCCAGGACTAGTTATATAATCGACCCTTTCAACGAACTTTCTTTTTTCCAGCAAAGTTATTATGTAAGTTTCCTTGGCAAGGCTTGCAAGATCGCAACCTCCGCCGCTTCCAGGAAGGTAAATTGGACTGCCTGGCCTGTTTATGAACGTTGTGTTTATGTTGCCGTACCTATCTACCTGGGCGGCTCCCATCATAGCTATATCTATCAAGCCTCTTTGTAGATACAAGAAAGTCTCAACGCAACTGGGGAACATTGTAGCTTTGTATCCTACGCTTACATCATTTGTCGAGTACGGCATCATCTCAGGATTAAGCGTCGGATCAACGCTCCCCCCCTCGTATATGATTGATACTTTTTTGCCTAGCAGCTTAGCCAATTCCACCGCTAGCTGACTTATACCTATGCCAACAAACACTGAAGAATGATCAGGTATTTCTCTAGATGTTAATACAGCCAAAATTTCGTTAGCGCTCACACGCACTCACCGGTAAACAGTTTTCTCATGCTAACTTTAAGCATTTCAGCGTTTGCTGGTATCAGTTCTTCAAAATTTTCTACAGCCAAAAACTTTTCGTTGATCCACTTTTCAACTTCAGAAGCTCCCTTTTTTTCGATTTCTGAAAACGTTTTTAAAAAGCCAATATCTGCAGAGTAGTATCCTTGAACTTCGCTTGGGTAAGCTCCAAATGGTGCTTGAACTACAGCGTCAACAGCGAAATGAGGTATAAGATTATGGGACGGACACCTTTTGATCTGATCAGTGGTCACTATTTCTTCAGCCATAACAATAACTTTTTTCCCGGAAAGAGCCACTTCTTTGTCCTGTATAGGCATACCCAATATTTGGGCGTTCCCATAGATATCTGCCCTTTGAACGTGGATTATTGAAACGTCAGGAACTATCGGAGGAACCGCTAAGACCCTTTCGCCGGTGTATGGGTCCTCAATAGTTTTGCAATTTAGCTCTTTGAGCATATCAGATTCAAGCATTGTATGGGTCGGCAAAAAAGGCACGTTCCAAGCTCCAGCGATAAATCTCAAAAGCATAGCCATGTGGCTCCATTTTTCCCATTCAACCTTTTTGCTTGAAACTAGCTCTGAAAATGACCTAGAAATTCCTAAAGGTCCTGCAACTGCTATCCAGCTAGTTACCAGCTTTTTTGCGTTGCCTCCAGCGGCAAGCAGTATTCCTTCTAAGCTCATCATTGTTCTCACAACGGTTAAGTTCTTCTTTTTCTTTTTCATTAAGCCCCACACAAACTTCATAGGAGTCCTTGTGATTACTGTGCCACCCAGCGCAACAGTATCGCCGTCGTTTACCATATCGACAGCTTGTTCGAAAGCGACCAGCTTTTCCTTATAAGCCATGTATTTCTTTTCGCTGTACATATCATTGAATATTTAAAATTGTTTTAAAAATAAGCTTTAGGTATTAAGTAAGCAGTTTAAAAGTCATTGGAATGTAGCTTATTAAAAGAAATATTAAACACAGAGTCTAGAATAATTGATTTGCGTTTGCAGGTTTGTTTTTATTATTTTTATTATTTTTTAAGATAAAAACTGCTCAAATTTTACATGTGTAAAAAATTTTTACTTAAATTTATTAAAAAGAATCTAATATATTATTAACAACAATGACCTTAACAATAACTGTTCCTAAAGTAGCAGAATTAAACAGAATAGACGCTCCAGAAAAAATTGCAGGAAAAATAAAATACGTAGGAGATATGGTTGAAATTGATGCGCTTTACGTGAAAGTAGCTAGGTCGGCATACGCTCATGCTATAATTGAAAGTATAGATGTTTCAGAAGCTTCTAAATACGCAAAGATAATCACCGCGCAAGATATTCCTGGAGAAAAGCTAATTGGATTTTTTATAAGAGATCAGCCTCTCTTAGCTTATGATAAAGTTAGATATGTTGGCGAACCTGTAGCCCTGTCTGTCTCCGAAGATCCGCTGAAAGCAAAAATTGGAGCAGAAAAAGTTAAAGTTAGCTATAAACCATTGAAGGCAATCCTTACAATTGAAGAAGCTTTACAGCCGGACGCGATCAAGATTCACGAAAAAGGGAACATAAAGAGCACTTTTACCTTAAACTATGGAGATATAAACAAGGGATTTAAAGAGTCAGACGTAATAATCGAGGGTAAATATGAGCTGCCATATCAGGAGCACGCTTACTTAGAAACTGAAGCTTGCTTAGCTATACCATCGAAAGAAGAAATGATAGTAATGGGCAGCATGCAGGTTCCATTTTCAGTAGAAAAGGCGGTGAGGCTTGTTCTTGGAAAAGCAGTACAAAAGGTCAAGGTGATACAGACCCCTACGGGCGGAGGATTCGGAGGAAAGGAAGACGCGCCAGACGAAGTCTGCGCCCAAGCAGCCTTAGCCGCTTATATTACTGGTAAGCCGTGCTTTTTGATGAACAACAGAAAGGAGTCTTTTATGGGCCATCCGAAAAGGCATCCTGGATTCATAATCAGAAAGCTTGGAGCAACTAAAGACGGAAAGCTGAAAGCGCTTGAAGCTAAGATATACTTAGATGGAGGAGCTTATACGTCTCTTTCTCCTAGGGTTTTATTCCAGTCTATGTTCGCAACGGTGGGACCTTATTATATACCAAACGTGCACGTGGAGGCGATAGCTGTGTTCACGAACAAGGTTCCATCGGGTGCGTTTAGGGGTTTTGGAAAACCGCAGGGATTATTTGCTGCAGAAGTGCAAATGAACGAATTAGCAAACGAATTAAAAACAGACCCCGTAGAGCTTAGATTAAAAAACTTATTGGAGCCGAATGGGTTGACGTCTTGGGGTCAGCGTCTTCCTGCTGACGTAGGTGCTAAAGATTGCTTAAACCTTGCTGTAAATAAATTCCAAAGAAAAGCAATCAAAGCTTCAAGCTCTAAGCTAAGAGGCATCGGCATTGCTATGGCCATCCATGGTCAGAGCATTGGACCGTTGGGGATTGACGTTGGATCGGCCATCGTTGAGCTTTCAGCTGGTGGTAAAATAAATGTTGAAGTTGCTTTAACAGAGTACGGGCAGGGTATTCATACAGGCTGGGGGCAGATAGTAAGCAGGGGTACCAACATCACTCCTGAATTGATCAACGTGGTTTATCCCGACACTTCAATCATGTATGACAGCGGGCCTACTGTTGCTTCGAGGAGCACTATAGTTGGCGGGAGAGCTTTGTTAGAAGCCTCCCTGAACTTTAAGAGCTCGCTCCTCAAATCTACAGCTATGCTTTTCGGAGAAAAGGTGAATGAGCTGTATATAGACGGTGATTCTGTTAAGTCGAGGAGCGGGCGCACATACAAGATTAAAGACATAGCAGAAAAGGCTAGCAAAGAAGGAATCAAGATTATAGGTGAAGGATGGTTCAACATGAATTATGGAGAATACTGGGACGAAAAGTTGGGCCAGGGTGTTCCCTGGAAGAGCTATGCTTTTGCAGCTCACATAGCAGAAGTAGAAGTAGATCCAGAAACCGGCAAGGTCGATGTTGTAAGCTACTGCGCTGTTCAGGACGTAGGAAAAGTTATAAACAGAAAGCTAGCTACCTCACAGGTCTACGGGGGAGTTGTACAGGGCCTAGGGTACGCGCTTAGCGAAGATCTTAAGTTCGATGAGAACGGAAGATTACTCACGAATTCCTTCTTAGATTACATGGTACCAACTTTTGCCGACATTCCAACCGAAATATGCGTTGATTTTGTTGAAACCTACAACGAAGACGGTCCTTTTGGAGCGAAAGGTCTCGGCGAAGTTCCGATAGAGCCAGTTGCTGCAGCTGTGGCAAGCGCGGTCGCAAACGCCATCGGTAAGCCAGTTAGGTCCATCCCACTCACCCCAGAAAGGGTTTTAGAGGCAATGGGGAAGCTGGTGGTCAAGAGATGAAGACGTTTGAATATTTAACCCCGATGCCTGAGTTTGAGTACGTAAAGCCTTCGTCTTTGAAAGAAGCGCTGGGGCTACTTTCTCAAGAGGGAGCCGTTCCCATAGCTGGAGGAACAGACCTAACAATACTTTTAGCAGATTGGAGGGTTGTGCCCAAACTCGTCGTAGACATAACAGGCCTCGGGCTTTCT
>CAYFFZ010000057.1:3488-5333 GCA_964342655.1 uncultured Nitrososphaerales archaeon | reverse complement strand
GTTCACGGTAAAAAGGTAAGGATCAGTTCGGTGCCAGGTTTAATTACTGGCATTTTACTTTCAACCTTTCCTATAAAATTTGCTTTTCCAAAGTACGTGGTGCTTTTTATAAATATTAAAAGCCAACCTCCCATATAATCGAAAGCTATATCTCCCTCTTTAAAAGAACTCTCCGGCTTTTCTGCCCCAACTCTTACAGGAACCCTGAACATATAGTAGCTTCCTCTGTTTATAGTTAGAACCTTAACTTTTCTTACCCTTAAAAGCTCATTAACCGTTTTTGGGTGGTTTGCTATATCAAGGTTTGCATTGACGATTTCTTTTCCGTTAACTATGATAGACAGCTTAGACAATACGCTCATCACCTTTGAGATCTGATATTTTCTGTCCTGCTGGACCCATTCTAAATAAATTAATATTGCTTTAAAATATAAACATAAGCTTTTGATTTACATATTATAAATTTTAATATTTAAAGTCTCTTTGTTTTTGAGTATTTCCTGCAGAAAATCAATATCATAAAGTATTTCGAGAGGGTAAAGCACTGTCTTCTTTCCGTTATATTCCTTTAAAACCTGAAACTCAGGTGATATTAGAAAGGCTTTTCTTTTGAAATTCAAAGGGTTTTTTGTCTTAAGAGCTCCATAAAGCTGGGCCATTTCCCCTTTTTGATCAGAAACCAGTTCAAACTTTATCCCTTTCTGAACTGAAAACTTAAAGTGCTCTTCAAGAGAATCAGGACTAACTCCAATCAGTTCGGTGCCTGCTTCCTTTAGTTTGTTCATGTTTTCTATAAAAACTCCTATATCCATGTCACATCCTGCAGCAAAATCCCTATGATAGAAGAAAAGGATAACCCACTTGCCCTCATACCTTTTTCTTTCAAGTCGTCCGTACGTTGAAGGCAAAGGCAGGAAAATGGGTTCATCTCCCTCTCTTATTTTCATTAATTTTTATCTACATGTTAAGCTTAATAATGTTGCTGAATTTTCTCCTGAAACAGTACAAGACAGAAAATTTAAGAACCCATAATACAATCATATTAACCATGAGTCTTAAGCTGCCGAGAATGTCCTTTGGCACAGCTACTGTCATCCTAGCTTTTGCTCTGCTCATCGTTTTAAACTTTTACGTCAGGATTATGCCAGCTAATTATGGCTTTTATTTAAACGAATTTGACCCATATTATCATTATTATGTTACCAATGTCGTTTATCAGGATCTTACAAAGTATGGTCTGGCTGGAATTAGCAAGTACTTCCATACGATAGATTATAACTTCTGGTACCCATGGGGTAGAAATCTGGCCGCAACTTCACCATCCGGGCTTTACTTTCTTGTAGCAATCCTCTACATAATATTAAAGGCGCTCGGCCTTAAGATATCGCTTTATGATTTCGTTGCTATACTGCCTATTTTCTTGGGTGTTCTTATATCTGTACCAACTTATTTTATTTCGCTTAAGATCACTAAGGATAAATTTGTGGGGCTCATCGGTGTCCTTTTGCTTTCTTCAGTCCCAGGACTTATAATAAGGACCGATTTTGGCTGGTACAAGGGAACACCATTTGCTTTCCTCTTTATGCCCTTGGCTTTGATGTTTTTAGTTTTTTCCTTTGAAAACATAACATCTAAAGAAAAGATAAATATTATGTCTGCCGTATACTCGCTAATAGGTGGTTTGCTAGTCGGCTACGCTCAGACCATGTGGGGTGGCGTTGAGAACCTTAACGGTGTTGTTGGTCTGGCGTTCCTCTTTGCCCCCATTTATCTGAAACCTGGGGTCTCTGGTAATTACATAAATGAACAGGTTCTTTTGAACGAAATTCTTTATACTATTGGCGC
>CAYFFZ010000057.1:0-3388 GCA_964342655.1 uncultured Nitrososphaerales archaeon | reverse complement strand
GTAGCGGAACAGCTGCCAATTTCGGGCTTGGAAACATTATTTACGTACGGAATAGGCTCGCTCCTTTTAGTTATAGCTGGATATTTTCTTATCAAGCGCAGAACTATATCTTCGGTAATCCTCGCCATCTTTCTTTTATGGAGCTTCTATGTAGGCACATCTTATGGAGAGCTCATGGACTTTCTTGGTTTGGCGCTAGTCATTGGGGTTCCAATTGGAATATATTATGCGGTAACTCAGATAGGCGCTCAGATCCAAGAGAAAAAAGGCAAGAAAAAGGTTCAGAATGCAGGCTTTAAGTATGAAAAAATAGCAGCTGCAGCGGTTCTTGTAGGACTGACAGCTTTTCCAGTTTACCTATGGATTCCTCAGAACAACGTGCCTGTGAGCATAGTTAACTCTGCAACTATAATAAATGGCAAAGTTCCCGCATGGATAGATGCTTTGAACTGGATGTCAAACTCTTCTAACATGCCTCCCCATTCTGTTGTGGTTGCTTGGTGGGACTATGGTTACTGGATAACCGTTATGGGAAATCAGACGACTGTAGTGGATAACGCTACATTAAACGGTACACAGATAGGGCTGGTTGCAAAGATGTTCCTCTCCCCTGTTAACCAGTCCATAGAATATCTTCAAAAGCTCCACGGAAAATACGTCGTGGTTTTCGCAACAGGTGCTAATGCAGGCATGATAACGAGGGACCCATACTTGCAAAGCTACATGCTTTCAGGCGAACTTTATGGAATCGGCGGCGACGAAAGCAAGGTTCCCGCTATGATAGTATGGGCAAAATGGACTCCAAACGAATCAACCTGGGTAAACCCCCAGACTCATCTTTTAACTTCATACTTCTGGAACAGCACACTTCTGGGACAGCTTGAACCTCTTAGGTACGAAGGATGGGGACTGGTTGATCCTTCTACAGGGATGGTCGTTACGATCGAACCTCATTATCAGCCAAATATGACCACTTATTATCAGATTCCGCTCTGGGTTTATTCGCCTGTTTATACAAGCAATTCAACGCCCTTCAGGCTTGTCTACGAATCTCCTCTCCAATATACTAGCAATGGTATGTGGGCCCAGGTTCTGATATACGAGTATGTTGGAAATGGAACAGCTACAAACGGTTAAAAAGTTCTTTAGGTGGTATTATTTTAACAATTCTGAAAAGATTAGAGCCCCCGAGTCCATAGAATCTAGGGAATTTGGTTACAGGGATTTTAACGGCAACATGATAAGGCATCTGAGTTTCAAGAATGAAGGGGAATACAGGGCTTTCCTGGTAAAAAACGTGCCAAAGTCCGTGTATTATTCTGTAGCTTTCTACTCTGATCCAACTGCACCTATGGAATCAAAAGGCCTGATAAAGGCAGATCTAGCTTTTGACATAGACATAAAGGATGCGAGCGATATGATAAAGGGTAACAGCTTCTGGATCTGTAAGAGATGTCACAGCTATGGAAATCTTCCGGCTCCAAAATCCTGCCCTAAGTGTGGTTCAGAACAAATTGAAGAGATCGAGTGGGTATGCGATGAATGTCTTAACGATGTCAAAAATGCTGCAATAACTCTCTTTGATATACTGAGCGAAGATTTTGGCCTCAGCAGGAAGGAAATATCGGTTTATTTTTCAGGTAACAACGGTTATCATTTTTATGTTTACAACGAAGAAATAAGAAAAATGGGTCAGCAGGAAAGAATGGAAATGGTAGAATACATAACTATGAACGGCTTTGATAGATCAATTTTCTTAAAGAACGTTCCAGATAACGGTTCATTAGTTAATAGGAAAAAGGTTCCAATTGACCCAAATGTTACAGTTGATGTAAGAAGAATCTTCAGAGCACCAGATTCTCTCCATGATGAGAGCGGGCTGGCGAAAAAGGAAATATTTTCTCTGGAATCTTTTGATCCATTTAAAGAAGCCGTTGTTTTGCCAGAAGAACCAGTTGAAGTATCAATACACTACATGCCAGTCATAAAGTTTAAAGAACAGGTTTTTGGTCCATATAAGGGAGAACGAGTAAAGGTACCTGCATACGTTGCTGTCTACGCGGTGCTCAAAGGTTTAGCGGAGTTCACTGATAATAGGTCTGGTTAATGTATTTTATCCTTTCCATTCCTCTCAAATAATAGCTATAAAACTTTGGATTGTGCTGATAAAACCTTAAAAGCCCTATGTTAAGCACGTTCACGTTTACAAGATAATTTCCAGTCAGCATGTCTTTATAACTATAATTGTAAATCAGATTTTTTAAATAAATTAGAGGAACCCCCACCGTGGAATTTATCGTTAGGGCCTGCTGCATTGCCACATTTTCGTTAATGATTGGGGAAAGGTAATAAGAATTCGTAGAGTTAAAATAACCCTCTGTCGAAATATTCATGTAAACATATCGGTACCCTACAATTTGCCCATCAAAGTAGAGGGGTTCCCCTTTTGATTGATAAGGGAAGAACGTTAAGGTAAAATAATAAGAAACCTCAGGCAGTATCAGGCTGACTATGACAAATGCTAGAATAGCAACAATTGCTCCGTGCAGGACTTTAACTTTCAATTAAAGCATCAAACACAGCTGGACCTACCTTGGTTATAAGTTTTTTCAGATCTTCTTCTGAAATTGCTTTTCCGCTGTTTACAGGAAGTTCTTCAGTTATCATCAAAACACATGCTGCCCTAAAGCTCCTTAAGCTCGAAAGAACCAACAGAGAAGCGCATTCCATATCTGCACAAAGGAAGTTTTTCGCATTAAGATTTTTAGCTCTATTATCATAATATTTAGAATAATAATTATCGTTTGAAAATGTTGGACCTGTTTTTACAGGTACTCCTGATTTAGACAACTTTTCGACGAGTTTTTCGCTTACCAAGAGGTCTGGTACAGCTGCAAGAACAAAAAAGCTTTCCGTTACGTATTCTCCCACAGTTCCCCCGGGAACATATGAGGCGCCTCTTGAGACCACAACATCTCCATTTTTAACTCCAGCATTTAGCGATCTTGCTGTTCCTAAGCGTATTATTAACTTTACGCCTAACTGGGATAGCTCCTCAAAAACTAAGGAAGATGAAGGGGCTCCTATTCCGTGGGTGGCTATTGAAACCTTATGGCCCTTAAAATTTCCCGTATATACATAAAGCTCTCTGTTTTTGTTTACAAGTTTAGGGTTTTTGAGCAACCCGCTTAAAACAAACGCTGTTTCTTTATCTTCGACCGCTACAACTTTTTCTGCTATATCTCCTTTTTCAGCCTTTATGTGCATCGGCATTTAATATGATTTTGTTTGCAATTTTTATAAATGTTATCTTTTTAAATTTAATAATGGGTCTCAGAAACGATTTATAGAAAAAATATTCTGTTTTTTTAACGATTTTCGAATATAT
>CAYFFZ010000056.1:0-5383 GCA_964342655.1 uncultured Nitrososphaerales archaeon | reverse complement strand
CCAAATTGCGCAACATTTATATCCTACCTTGTTTAACCTATTGTTGATCAAGTTGACCAAACAAATAAACCTTTCTAATACAACAGAAGATCTGTATAATTACTTTGATGAATCTTCGTTATTTAATTCGTTGTTAAACGATGCATTAGACATATCAAAAATAAAAGGCAAGCAAATCATATTCACAGATGATTCTAACGGTGAGTTTAGACCTATTGAAGGTTGGGGTACTCACGTTGCTGTTGACGCGCATGAAATAGATATTTCAAAAGGCAGAGCGCAAAACTTAGTTGCTGTTGATTCAAGTTCAATTTCAATAGCTGAAACTGAAGAAGGCGGCATTTATGCGGTAAAAGGAGGCGCTTATATTATCAAGGATGGAGAAGTCATGCTTAGAAAGTTAGGTCCTTTGGCCGTTTATATAGGTTTGAGCAACATAAAAATCATTGAATCTATTATTGGCTCCAAACTTGGTTACGGCATAGTTATAGATAAGCAATTAGCACTAAAGTTTATAAGAAACGTTGTTGAAAACATGCTTTTCAAAATGCTGATAAACGAAATAGAAAACGGGATAGCGCTAATAGACGGTTCGTTAAAGGAGCCGCCTTTCTTCCTCGGCAGGCTTAGTCCAAGATATCTAATGGAAAAATATAAAGAGAAAATTAGTTTTATTGGGATAAGTAAAGGAACAAGCATAAAAGCATTAAAGGCTTTTTATAGCTCGTTTTTTGATGATAAGAGGAAATTTGTCAATATAACTGACCTCGTTTATAGTATAGCTAAAAATGAATTTGGCGATAAATATTTAGTAAAACTCGATGAAACGTCTATCGTATTAAGAGCTGATATTTACCAAAAAGATCCTAATGAATGTTTTGCAAGCCTTATAAAATCAGACAAGTTGGTAAAAGGATACCCAGAAAGCTTGATAGGCGCTCATCTTTTGTCTCTCTTCGTTTCAAGCGAGGTTCAAGGCATTAAAGCCCTTGTAGCTCAGAATGCATCAAAGGTTCTTCTTGAAGAAAACATGAGAAAATTTCTCCTTGGATACGTGAGGTGATATCATTGAGAATATTATCTAAATCAGGTGATGAAATAAAGATTATTGCCATGCCTAATGAAAAAGTTGATAGGGGCGAATATCTTCTAATAGAAGATGAAACTACTAGAAATAAAATTCTAACTCAGATATATGAAGTAAGTTACCTTGACCCCACTGGCATTGATGAAGAAATTTTGAGAGATGAAGTCTTTTCATCAGAAAAAATTACCCATATAGATCCTAACAATGTGAGTTCTTTATTAACAATGATAAAAGATGCTAGGTTACTTAAAGGAAAGATAAGAGGAAGCATAGTTGAAAATAGATTCACAAACGAAATAATATGGCTGCCAAGCAGAGTTTTCAGCTCTATTAAGAAGGTTAGTTTTTCTGAAATAAGCAAATATCTAGCCAAAAGCCTGATATATCCGTTAGAGATAGGGACTACTTCTTTAGGTGAAAAATTTTACATCGACGCAACTGATTTGGATGGCTCCTTAACTATAATAACGGGCAAAAAAGAATCAGGAAAGTCTCACCTTGCAAAATTAATTCTGTCTGAACTCGTCAAAATGGGAGCTTACGTTTTTGTTTTTGATCTTAATAACGAATACAGTGGCATGATTTATGATAAAAGTAACAACTTTTCTGACATCTATGATAAAATAGTTGTGCTTGAACCGGGAAACAATTTAGTATTTACTCTAAAGTATATCGGGAAAAAGGTCTTTACAGAGATACTAACCCATGCTTTAGATACTCCTGCCATAACAGTAAGAGAGTTCCTTAAAATATGGGATAGTATGAATGAAGAATCTGATATCTCATTAAGGAATTTGTATACAAAGATTTTAGAATATAAGAACAATGAAATGGTGAAAGAAGCACTAATTTCTAGATATTACTCGATTATAGCATCCAAGCTTTTCGCCAACTCGGATTATGTTAATTTTGATATAAAAAATAATATAATCTCAAAGCCGAGAGGGGCAGCTTTTATTATGCAAATGGCAAAGGTTTCACCCTTGGCAAGAAGGATGCTTGTTCAGATCATACTATCAAAGTTAATAAATTTGCTAGAAGAGAATCAAATACCTCCAGTTTTTATATTTGCTGAAGAGGCCCATTTATATTTTGATCAAACTTATTGGGAAGATGCAATTACAAGGATGCGGCATTTCGGTATATACATTACTTTTATAACTAATCAACCCGATTCGCTTGACCCCACGGTATACAGGCAAGCAGATAACATATTTTTGTTTAATTTTGTAAACGAAAAGGATCTTGAAATGATATCTCAGGCTTCAACTGCTGATACAGAGACTGTTAAGAACCTAGTTAGATCATTACCTCAAAAAAAGTGTTTAATTATAGGAAAGGTCGTCAGTAATTTGCCTTTTTTAGTCACAGTTAGAGAAGTAAACTACAGAACTTTAGGCGCTACAAAGAAATTTTTTGAAATTAAAAAAGAAATTGAAAAAATCAAATGACTGTTAATTCAGTAGTTGTATTAAATAACTTCAGTGGTGTATCCTGTACGATTAAGGAATCTTCAATCCTGACACCTATGTTATTTGGATAATATAAACCGGGTTCTATAGTGACAGCATTGCCGGTTTTAATTATATCTTCGCTTCTGTATGAAATTGCCGGTTTTTCGTGCACTTCAACCCCTATGCCATGTCCAAGTGAATGGTTAAAGTGCTCCTTTTCATTTCCAAAGAAGTTTCTAACAGCTAGGTCTATCTCTTTTGCCTTTTTTTCATTTTTTAATAATTTTATTCCTAATTCCTGAGCTTCCTTAACTTTAACATAGATCTCTTTATGTGAAGGTTCTACCTTTTTATAAAAAACGGTTCTTGTAAAATCAACTACATAACCCTTATGCCTTAGCGTTAAATCGAGCAATATTGGGTCACCTTCTTTAAGCTTTGCGTTACTAGGTGGAGAATAATGCGGAAAAGCTGTATTTTTTCCAAAAGCAACAATTTCTGTTCCGATAGTGTCTTCGTATGGTATAACATCGCCATCAAGATCTATAATATTTTTAACTATATGCGCATAAAGTTCTCTTTCAGTAATGCCATCCTTTATAAGTTTTAAGGAATCTTGAAATACCTTATCCATGATCTTACCACCCTCTTTTAGAACTTCTATCTCATGCTCGTCTTTTATTTCTCTAAGTTTTTCTATAACGTTGGATAGTTTCAAATCAAGTTTTTTTGATAACGAAGTATATATAGAAGCGTAAGATTCATCTATACAAACTTTTTTCTCTCCAAAAAAAGATTGTATGCTGTCAAGATAAGTTGCGGGATTATATGCTTCGACTGGTATATTAGAATTCTCCGAAGCCCTGTCAAATTCTAAGCTTGACACTAGTAGCTTCTGTTGATCATCTTTAATTAAAGCCAATCCAGCACCCCAAAAGCCGGTCAGATAATAAATATTAAACGCTCTTGTCAAAATATAACCATCGCAACCCGTGTTATGCATCTCTTTAAGCAAAGCATTTATCCTGTTAGAATATTGTTGCATCCATACTCACCATCAATTAAACTTTGTATAAATAGCAATATAAGGATTTAATTTTTTCAGTTAATTGTTTTTATTTTAGCTTTTTTGTGGTTCTATGTATTCTTGTCCATTCATATAGCTAACTAGCGGTTTAGGTATTTTGATCCTTCCATCGGGCATATAATTGTTCTCCATTATAGCTATAAGAGCTCTTTCAGTTGCAACTAACGTAGAATTTAATGTATGCACGTAAACGCTTTCGTTGCCTTTTTTATACCTTATCTTTGCCCTTATCGATTGCCATTCAAGACAATTAGAACAAGAAACAGCTTCTCTATATTTATTTTGTCCGGGCAACCATACTTCTAGGTCGTATTTCTTTGCGGCTGGAGCTCCTAGTTCTCCTGAACAAACGTTGACAACCCGGTAAGGAATGCCTAAGCTTTGAAAGAATTCTTCTGCATTTTTGATCAATTCTTCATGGTATTTCCAAGAATCTTCTGGTCTACTGTATATGAACTGTTCAACTTTTTCAAATATGTGTACTCTGAATATCCCTTTAGTATCTCTTCCGTGAGCTCCTGCTTCTCTTCTAAAACAAGGAGAAATCCCTATATATTTTAACGGTAAACTTTTCTCATCAAGTATTTCATCATAATGATAACCTAATATAGCGTGTTCAGACGTTGTAAGCAAATAAAGGTCTTCATTCTCCACCTTGTAAATGGCTTCTTCAAAAGCAGAGAGGTCAACGGCGCTCTCTAGAATAGCTCTGCGAAGCATATAAGGAGGTTGCAAAAGCGTGTACCCTCTTTTCATTCCAAAATCAAGACCATACGAAATAAGAGCATAATTTAGCCTTGCCAAATCCCTTTTTAAATAATAAAACCTTGCACCGCTGGTCTTGGCAGCTCTCTCTACATCTATAAGGTCTAACTTTGATCCTATTTCTATGTGATCTGGTCCGACTTTGCCAGCTTCCCCCCAGGTCCTTACAACCTGATTGTAAGATTCATCGGTACCCTCAGGCACTGATGGATCTACAAAATTAGGCATGCTTAGCTGTAGTTGATTTATTTCGCTTTCTATCTTAGACAATTCTTTTTCAGTAGCTTTTATTTTTTCCTCAAGCTTTTGGAGCTTTTCTTTGTCTATTTCTAAGGATCCAGTCTTTGATTTTCTTGCAATCTCTTCTTCTATTTGATTTTTTTCATGTCTAAGATTGTTTAGCTCTGCAATAAGCTTCCTTCTTTTTTCATCGAGTTCTAGCAATCTATCTAAAGGAAAGTCAGAATGTCTTTTTTTAAGCGATTCTCTGTATTCCTCCAATCTGTCCTTTATTAACCTCAGCAACTTTTGACGCCTCTTTCTATTGTTTTTGCAAGTTCTAAAACTTCATCTAATGCATTGAGCATAGACATAAGGCTTCCTCTATCGCTTTCGCTTACAATTTTTAGCTTACCGCTTTCATATTCGATTTTCATCTTGACACCTTTGGGAAAGTTTATGTTATCTGGTTCTAACGCTTTCTTAAGGCTAAGTAAATATCGCTCTGAGTCTGCCAAATTTATTTCCACTTTTATCATCTCTATCAACAAATAAGATTAATGAAACGAATTATAAACTTTTACTTTTTAGACACGAAAAGAAAAAAGCTCAGATCAACTCAGAAATTGTTTGGTTATTGATAAATCGGAGAAGAGTGTTTATCTGCCCAAACAAAAAATCTTATAAGTGAAAAAGGTTAGATGCAAATGAGTGATTTGAAGATATGACGAGGTCTAATTATCCAAAAGGGAAATTAAAAATGGTTTTTAA
>CAYFFZ010000055.1:0-5705 GCA_964342655.1 uncultured Nitrososphaerales archaeon | reverse complement strand
TTGAATGAGAGGGCAAAGCAAGGATATTGGGGAGCAAGGGCTGTTTCAGACCTTCCGATAGATACCTGGGATATTGAAAAAATGGAGGAACTGCCTTCACGAGTTTACGGATCTAACCTCTTAATAATCGGATATGGAAAAATAGGCAAAACGATAGCTACAAAAGCTAAAGGTCTTGGGATGAATATCTACTTTTATGATCCTTATATTAGCTCAGGTGATGAGATAGCCAAGAAGGTCGAGCTTGAAGAGGGATTAAAGTTGGCCGACTATGTATGCATTTCTGCGCCGTTAACAGAATCAACTAGAAATTTAATAAATTATGAAAGAATGAAACTTATGAAAAAAACGGCATATTTGATAAACGTGAGCAGAGGAGGTGTAGTAAACGAAAGCGATCTCATAAAGGCTTTAAGCGAAAAGGTCATACGGGGGGCTGCTTTGGACGTTTTCGAGCATGAGCCGCTGCCTACAGATAGCCAGTTTTACAACATGCCCAACGTTGTGGTCACCCCTCATGCGGTTTACGTTTCTGATAAATCTATAAAAGATCTTAAGGTTCTAGCAACTCTAAATCTTATAAATCTAATAAATGGCAAAAAGGTTCCTGGTTGCGTTAATTGCTGAAACCTAAATACCTATTATGTTTCCATCTTCTGTTAAATCAATTCTGTAAGCTGCCGGTTCTTTTGGCAGTCCCGGCATTGTTATTATTTCTCCAAGTATAGGTACAACATAACCTGCTCCAGACATAATTCTGATTTCTCTTACTGTTATGTCAAACTCTTCTGGAACGTTCAACAACTTTGGATCATCCGAAATTGATAGTTGTGTTTTAGCCATACATACAAAAAGTTTATCAAGACCAAGCCTTTGTATCCGCTTCAAATCGTCAAGCGCTTCCTTTGTGTAGATAACGCCTCTTGCATGATATACCTTTTTTGCTATCTTTTCTATCTTTACATTTATTGGATCGTTAATATCATAAGTGTAGTTTATTTGTGGGTTAGAGTTTCTGGCAGCTTCCTTTACAACTTTCTCGGCTAAATCTAGCCCTCCAACGCTGCCTTTCTCGTAAACTTCAGAAAGTGCCCACTCTATCTTTTCTGAATCCATCAGTTTTCCTAAAAATTCTATTTCCTTAGCGGTATCAGTAGAGAACCTGTTCAAAGCAACGATGGGTTGTACGCCAAAACTTTTCACGTTCATTACGTGAAATTTTAGATTTTCAAACCCTTTTTCTAACGCGGCGAGATCTTCCGTTTCCACTTTTTTGGCTCCCCCATGATGCTTCAAAGCCCTTATTGAAGCTACGATGACCGCAACGCTCGGGACAAAACCGCCAAGCCTTGATATTACATTGAAAAACTTTTCAGCTCCTAATTCAGTCCCAAATCCAGCTTCCGTTACAAAGTAATCAGAAAAGCTCATTCCTATCTTGTCAGCAATCAAACTGTTGGCTCCCAGCGCTATATTTCCAAACGGCCCCATGTGTATAAGTGCTGGAGTGTTTTCTGATGTTTGAACAAGATTTGGTTTTAATGCATTTTTGAGCAAAGCCGCCATTGCCCCATCAACCTTTAAGTCTTTGGCATATACCGGTTCATTTTCTTTTGTAAACCCGACAAGTATTTTGCCCAGCCTTTCCTTCAGTTCTTTATAGCTTTGGCTAACTCCGATTACAGACATAACCTCTGAAGCCGGGACTATATCAAAGCCATCTTCATACATGGCTCCGTTTCCTTTTCCCAATCCTACAATGATTTGCCTTAGAGACCTGTCATTCATATCAATCGTCCTTCTCCAGACAATCTTTTTTGGATCTATGTTTGGGCTCATATTATAGTAAATGTGGTTGTTTAAAATTGCAGAAAGCAAATTATGAGCAGATTCTATAGCATGAAAGTCTCCTGTGAAGTGAAAGTTTATCTCCTGGCTAGGTTCAACGGTTGACAGGCCTCCCCCTGTCGCTCCGCCTTTTATCCCAAATATAGGACCTAGCGAAGGTTGCCTTATAGCTAGGATGCTCTTATATCCGAGCTTATTTATCGCCATCGTTAGCCCTATTGATGTTGTTGTCTTTCCTTCTCCAGCTGGAGTTGGAGTTATAGCGGTCACAAGTATTACCTTTGCACTTTTGCCCTTTGTTTCTTTTAGAACATCAAGAGATATCTTTGCCATATACTTGCCATAGGGTTCAACATAATTATTGTCAATGCCAGCATATTCAGCAATGGCATGTATATCTTTCAGCCCCAATCTTATTTCACTTCCTCTTTCGTTTTCATGAGCTTATTAAAAATTTCTTCGGAAAGCTCCCTTATTTTCTCAGCCTTTTCGCGTGTAGTTTTTAAAAATTCTTCATCAAACAACACATTTTTCAAGTTGAAAAAAACGTTTTCTAAAGCGCTGTTTATTGCTGAATATGCAAGATAAGCTGCTGTAAGCCCATCAGTTAACGCGTTTTTGTTTCCTATCTCAGTTATCCTTACTGACAACTTTAGAACCTGATAAGAAAGGTCCGCAGTCTCGATTGGAACTAAGCAAGCATCTTTGCTTGCTTCTTCAATGATTTTCTGCCTTTCTTTTTGATCGTTGAGCCCTTTTGTGGCTTTATAAGCATCTATTATTTTGCTGAACGCTTCAGAATCCTTTTCAACAAGCGTTAAAAGCCTGTCTTTAAGGCTAATAGATTTTTCATAAATTTCTTTTACCTCATTTTGAACATTTTGGTACTTCTTTTTTCCTATAGTAAGAACAGACACTTTACAAACAAGAGAAGCTGCAACGCTTCCCGCCAAAGCCGAGGCCGCTCCACCCCCAGGGGTTGGTTGAGAGCTGGAAAGCGCATCTAGAAACTCTCTTATCTTTGTTTCTTCTATCATATTAAAGCACCGAGAAGTTTGTTTTCGAAAACTTGGTCAGACTTGAAACTTCTTAGCCTCATATAAACCTTTAACGCATCTACAAGAGCGTCCAGAGGTACAAGCCCGACTACTTCTGCTTCTGCAACTGTTACTCCATATTTTTCTGCTTCAAGCTTTATAGCTTCGTATACCCTGTATATTGGCGTTTCCTTATAGTTAAGGAGGTTCATTGAAACCTGTACCATGTTTCTCTCTTTGAGCTCGAAGCCAAGAGCCCTTACGTTCTTAAAGCTACCAGTTTTTTCTCTTATGCTCTTAGCTATGTTTTTAGCTATCTTTACGTCATTTGTGTTTAGGTTAACATTGAAAGCTATTAGAAATTCTCTTGCACCAATTATTGTTGCCCCTGCTTTCCCAACTTCCGATGGGCCAAAATCTGGTTTCCATTTATCCTCCTTAATGTGCTCTTTAAGCTGCTCATATTGGAAGCTTTCATTCCTTATATCTGCTAAGTTCCTTCTCCATTCAACTTTTGCAGCCTTCTCATACAGGTAAACAGGTATTTTTAACTCGTTTCCAACCCTTTCTCCTAGTTCCCACGCTAGCTTCACACATTCTTCCATCGTGGTATCGAATATAGGAACAAAAGGTACAACATCTGCAGCACCAAATCTTGGATGTGCGCCTTTATGCTTATCCATATCAATCAGTTCAGAAGCTTTTTTTATGCCATTAAAGGCTGCTTCCACAGCGTATTCAACTGGGGATACAAAAGTTATGACGCTTCTGTTATGATCTGGGTCCATTTCTATGTCTAAGATCTTAACGTGTTCGTTAATTTTAATCGCATCGGCAATTTGGTTTACAACTTCTTTATCTCTTCCTTCACTAAAATTCGGTACACACTCCACAAGTTTCATAATAAGTTTAAAAAAGACGTTATTTATTAATTTTTTATCAGAAAAGCGGTCAAGCGCACATTCTGTTATTACTTATTTCTGAATGACAAAAATAAATTAATTACTGGTACTATTAAACATTCTTGGTTTGCTTAAATTAAACAATGTTGTTTTGTTATAGAAAACTCAAAGTAAAATTTCAACTGGTTAAAAAGTTAAGGGCCTTCATATATAAGTGCTTTTTCCTTATAAAGCAGTTTTAGCCTCCCGCCTTTTTTAAGCATAGAAAACTGATCGTTGTTTATACTTGTAGCAAAAGGAACGTTGCTTATAAAAACAGCTGAAACTATAACAGGATCTGGGTCTTTGGCCACAATTAGAGCCGGCGCATTGTCGTTCATATAAAGTTGATAAAGCCCATCAATCTGAACAACCGCGCTTCCCTTTCCTGATGGCATGACAACAGCCTTTCCCTTTATCTTTACACCTTTAAGGGGATGATTTTCTTCAATTATTTCTGATGTTTTTGGATCCGCAAGGTAAAAGTTCACTGGCGCTTCAGAATAAACTATTTCCCCTTCTGCATCTCTATCTGATACAATTTTGCAAGCTATCCTTTCAATCATTTTTCCCTTTCACCGCCGCTTCAACAAGATCCTTTAATGGTAAGACAGCAAGCTCATGATTTCTCCTCTGTCTATAATAATATGCTTTATAGGAATTGGTTATTCCAAGCATACCTTGTAACTTCTTAAATATGGGTTCGTCAACACACGTATCCTTAACGACAGTGACCCCTTTACTCTTTAGTTGATCATACACGCCTTCTTTTTTAAGCCTATCATATATAAAAGATGAAGTGCAAATTACAAAGTTGACATCTTTTGCCACCCTCCTGTTGCCAAGCATGTCGTTGACTTTTAATATTTCACTGTAAGTAGAATGCGGACATCCCATAAAGACAGAGTTTATCGGTCCTTTTTTCTGTTTTAGCTTTTCTTTTAATTCATCTATTTCTTTCTTTTCAACGCTTATTTTTTTGAGATCAAGGGGGATCTTGCTGTACTTTTCTAATTTAACTATTTCGGGGGTAAGCCCATAAAGATGGTACATTGCAGTTGTGCCCGATACATTAAGCATAGCTCCAAAGTCTCTCAACGCTTCAAAAGAGGGCATCTTTTTTAAACCTTTTATAAGTGGAATATCAATTGGAGAAAGCAAGTTTCCCAGATAAACACCTAAAATGCCAAATTCGAAATCATCAGGTTCAAAATCTATATCAACCTCTACGTTAGGTAGCCTATTTACATCTAAATGTAATCCATAGTTAGGGGTTTTCCCTATTATTCCTGCCGCTAAAGCGCTTGCACTGCTTTCTCTGTTAGTCCTTGCTCCTATTATTGAATTAATATATGGAGGCGTGCTAGACTCTGAAAAGGCCAAATGATCTCCAAACTTAACCTTTTCCTCTAATCCATATATCGGGATGCAACTGAATGATTTGATCACATTGAGCTTATTGCAAACTTCATAAGTTCTTTTTAACAGTCCAATTTCATGCTCGTTGAGCTCGGGCTTAAATACGTTCACGAGCTCGTAGTCCCATGCTGGATTTGTTGTTGTAGGTACACTGACATTTGCTCCACCTGCTGCTAGCTTTTCGGCAAAAGCTAGGTCACCCTCCTGACCGCTAAGCCCCCAGTGAGCCATCTTTATTGGAATAAGCCTGTCAGCATCGAAAACTTCTCCTAGCTTTACCAGAAGCTCCATAGCAAGGGCCTTTCCTTGACCGTATTCTCCTTTAAGTATTCTTTCCTCCTCATTTGTTAAATACATATTATTGAATTTAAACTAATAATAGATGTATAAAAATGTTTTTATTTTTGCCCGATGTTGCTCAAATACCGTCTGGGATGCTTATAAGCTTAGCGGTCACCTC
>CAYFFZ010000054.1:0-5811 GCA_964342655.1 uncultured Nitrososphaerales archaeon | reverse complement strand
TTATAATTGTTAAAAAAGATGCAATGGAAATTAAGGGGTGTAGGGGATTTTGTCTGAATTTTTAGATGATATATTTAACAAAATATCTTCGGGAAAATCAATATTTAAAAACCGCGAAGTTTTAAACATAGATTATATACCAAAAAGAATACTTTTTAGAGAAGACCAAATAAAAAAGATAGGAGAAACCATTTCTCCAATTATTAAAGGGGCTAAGCCATCAAATCTCTTGCTTTATGGGAAAACTGGAACAGGTAAAACCATGGTAGCTAGGTATGTTATAAATAAACTTAATGATTACATAAAAGACCAAAATACAATTTTTGCTTATCTTAATTGTAGAATAGATGGAACATTATATAGAGTTCTAAGTGAAATTGGAGACTATATAGGATTAAAAATTCCTTTTACCGGTTTGTCTTTAAGTGAAGTAGAAAAAAGAATATTTAATCACCTTGTAGATAAAGGCATAAAGCTTGTTTTGGTTTTAGATGAAATAGATTTTTTGGTTAATAATCCAGCTAAAAGGGATATTGGAAACGATATACTTTATGATTTTACAAGATATGACAGTATATATAACAATAAGAATGGGGCTAACAGTTTTATTACACTAGTAGGAATCTCAAACGATTTAAAATTCATGGATTATCTAGAAGGTAGGGTTCAAAGCAGTCTTAGATCAGAAGAAATATTATTTCCACCATATACAGTAGAAGAAATAAAAGAAATTTTAAAGGATAGAGTAAAAGAGGCGTTTATAGAAAACTCAGTAAATGAAGAAATAATAAACCTTATTGCTGCTTACTCAGGCAGTGAACACGGAGATGCAAGAAGGGCCGTAGATCTCCTTAGAGTATCAGGAGAATTAGCTGAAAGAGAAGGACGAGATAAAATTTACGAAAAAGATGTACAGGAAGCATTGAAAAATATAGAGAAAGACAAAGTACAAGAAGCCATTTCATCTTTACCTATTCATGAAAAAGCAGTTATATTTTCTATTGCTACCTTTCCAAACGGCGAGACTACAGGTCATGTATATTTAAAATACCAAGAAATTTGTAATCAATTAGGATTGCAACCTTTAACGCAAAGAAGAATAAGCGCAATAATAAACGAACTTGACATGCTAGGTTTAGTAACGGCGCCTATTATAAATAGGGGCAGGCACGGAAGGTCAAAAAAAGTTCAATTGACCGTCGATAAAAACCAAATAGTTGAAACATTAAAAAACGATGAAGTATTTAAATTACTTTTTAACGCCGTTTAAAATTTCGTTTATTTTAACAAGTGTTTCAGTAGGAACTATTTTTTTCCAGCCTAGCAAGTAAGTTCTTATTTCTTCGGGGGTTTTGGGCATAATATTAACAAGTTGTATCGCATATTCTTCTTCTAGACCAATTTCTTTTTCCAGCGCCTCTACAATCTTTTTTGCGTCTTCGCCGCTTATTTTTGAAAAAACATTAACGTATTCGAAAGTTCTTCTTTGTAATTCGTCCATTTCACCAGACGACTGGGACAGTATGTCTTTAGCTTCATGGATTGTTATCTTTTTGCTCTTTACCATCTTCATCTACAAATTCACCCGAAAACGGTAAAACATGATCTGGCCTTGTATAAAGCAATTTTTTCTTATTGCCTACTTGAACTTCTACGACTAAAGATCTTTTTCTTACTTCAACAACTGTACCAACGCGCCCATGAAACCTTCTATGAGGCATACCCTTTGGTTGTGATGGATCGATCTTTATTACTACCTTATCTCCAGGTTTAAATTCATTTAAAAGATAAGAAAGCCCTCTCTTGCTTTCCAACGTTAATAACTTTCGCGTCTTTCTTCTATAACCTTTATAATGTGGCATATGTCGAAAGATAATAAATTTATCTATTTAAAAATTTACCTGAATATATTGAATTTTAGCTATTTCCATAAATACCTTAAAACGACTGGATAAGAATAAAATTGAATAAACTGATATATCAGAAAACCATTATCAAAATACCTATTAACTTAATAGCTAAGAACGGAAGTATCACACCTCCTAGCCCGTAAATAAGAACATTTTCTAAAAAAACCCTTTTCGGTGATCTGGGTTTAAAAGAAATGCCCTTAATGGCTATAGGCATTAATATTGGAATTATTAACGCATTATAAATAAGCGCCGCAATAACCGCAACATTTAGTGGTAAATGCAAAACATTAAGGGCTTTTGCAACGCTTAAAAAACTAAGTAGCGCAGGCAATACTACAAAGTATTTAGACACATCATTAGCTATGGAAAAAGTGGCCAAAGATCCGCGTGTTATAAGTAATTGTTTACCTAATTTTATTACATCGATAATTTTTGATGGATCCGATTCTAGATCTATCATGTTAGCGGCTTCTTTGGCAACTTCAGTGCCAGAATACATAGCGAGTCCAACATTTGCTCTTGCAAGAGCCGGAGCGTCATTAGTGCCATCACCAACCATAGCTATGGTTTTTCCCTTACTTTGTTCTTCAAGAACTTTTTTGTATTTATCTTCAGGTTTTGCCTGCGATATAACATTATTAATACCAACTTCAGAAGCTATAATTTGTGCAGTTATAGGATGGTCGCCAGTTACCATGTATGGTTCTATTCCCATAGATTTTAAAGCTTCAATCTGTTCTTTTACGCCATCTTTTAAAACATCTTTAAGCTCGACTAGTCCAATTATTTCATCGCCTACAGCTACAGCTAAGGGCGTGCCTCCTTCTTTCGCAATCTCCTCTAACTTTTCATCGAACTCAGGTGGAGCCCTAAAAATAGATTTCATTACATCAGGAGCCCCTTTAAATATAGGCATCTTTTCGTTTAAGTACACACCATAGAAATCTGATTTTCTTATTAATCTCATCTCTTTATAAATTTCTTTTCCAGGTAATCTTATAGATTTGTAATAAATGCCACTTTTTCTGGTTTTCGCAGAAAACTCCTCATATGATGAGATAATAGCTTGATCTATTTCGCTCGGCAAATAGTTTTTGCTCTGAAGATATCTCAGTATAGCTTTTCCCTCTTGAGTGTCGTCTTGAACAGAAGACAAAAAAAGCGCTTTAGCTACTTCTTCTTCTGTATGTGAATTAAGTGGAATTATTTTTATGGGCTCTCGTTTACCCAGAGTTATAGTGCCTGTTTTGTCTAACAAAACAACATCTATGTCGCCTGCTGCCTCTATTGCCTTTCCAGACTTTGATACTACCTTTATGTTCCAAAGGCGAGTCAATCCCGAAATACCTATAGCCTCTTCTAGTGCACCAATCGTAGTGGGCAACAAACAAACGTAAAAACCTAACAGAATTGGCAGATTTAATGAATAACCTAAAAGTTTGATAGTTACACCTAAAGAAAAAACAACCAAGCTTAACAAAAACGTTAAGCCATAAATCAAAACATCTAACTGTTTTTCGCTTTCGCCCTTGGGTCTTTTGGTTTTTTCGATCATTTCAGCGATTCTATAAACATATGATTCCTTTAGTGTCTTAGTTACCCTGACTTTGATCCAGTCGCTTACTACTTTACTGCCTGAGATTACTTCATCATTAACGGATTTAATAACGGGCAAAGATTCACCAGTAACCAGAGATTCATCTATTGCGGCAACGCCTTCTATTATAACTCCGTCTAGAGGTATAATCTCGTCTTCCTTGATTAATATGATATCTTCCGCTGATACCGCATCTGGAGGCACATAAACTTCAGAACCATTTGGTAATATTTTTCTTACAGAAAGGGTTGAAGTTACTTTCAAAAGAGACGAAGCTGTTATTTTAGCCTGATGTTCTGAATAAGAATCTGCAAAGGTGCCGAACCAAACAGTTGCAAATATAAGAACAGTTATAGAAACGTAGAAAAAACTAAACGCTCTTATAAAAAGTATATAAATTAAAGAGAGCAAAAACGAAATTTCAGTAAGGAACATAACGGGGTTCTTTTTAAGATAAATAGGAGATAGACGTATTACAGAATTTTTTATGATTTGAAGATAATCTTTTAGTTCCACCTGGCATCACCCCATTGAAAGAGGTCCTAAAGCCAATAAAGGTAATAATGAAATTATAACTAGCAAAAACATAAAGAAGACCAAAGAAGAGGAAAAGTATAATGAATCTATCCTCAAATCTGATTTTGTAAAACTTTTTTCTTTATTTATAAATGACTCAGTCATTTTAATCCCAAAATAGATAGGGGCATAACGGCCTAATAGCATTAAAACGCCCGTAATAATATTAAGAACGCTTATATTGCCGGTTACACCATAAAAGTCTGAACCGTTATTTACGCTAGCTGAAACAACTTCCCAAAGAAGTTTAGTAAAATTATAACCAGGCGAAAAATTGAATTGGTGTAACGCTAGAATAATAAATGGTATAGCAGTAAGAACCAGCGCAAAATGAAATATATAACCAAGAACTGCATATTTAATTTCTTTGTATTCTAACTTATAACCAAAAAGCTTAGGCATCCTCCCGCTCATTAGGGCCGAAAAAAAGATTGTTATAACAATAATAAATATTAATGAAATAAAACCACTCCCTATACTTCCTGGCATAGAATCGCTTTGCATCAATATTATGAAAGCGGCTAACTGAATAGGCGATAAAGCCTTTAATGAAAAAACTGTTGCGCCTGTATTTGTAGATATAGATGAATAAAACACACTTAAAGAAGAATATCTATCAAGATCAGCTGGTATCAAAGAGTTGAGTGATACAGAAGTTTTATCTAAAATTATAATATTAAAAACAAAATAGAAAATCAAAATTGCAATTAATAATGAAATACTTAATTTAATATTTTTAGCTAATATGCCAATTAGAAAAATTAATGAAAAAGGTAGCACATTTAAAACTATTATATCCAAAAAGGCGGTTAAAGAATTTGGCATTAGCGGTCCAGCAGCTATACCCTGGGAAATATATGAACCGCCGTTATTCCCTAGCAACGTTATTACATTATAAAGACTTAATGGAGCATCTTTAATACCCGCTAAGTTGGAAAAAGGGTAACTAAATGTCAAACCAAGTAAATCAAATAAAATTGTTATAACAAATGTTAATACAGATAGTAAAATTATACTAATAGTAAAGTCTCGATAAAAATTACCATAATTCTTCCGGAAAATCGATCTAAATATTGATAACGATACAGATAATCCTGTGGCAGGAGCTACAAACTGTAAATAAAAAAGGCTTGTTGTTTGAGTAAAATAAGTTAGTTGCTGATTAACAAAATGTTGCAAATTAGTGTTTGTTATGTATGATGTGATAATATTAAACCATAGATACTGATCACGTGATGCTGCATATGTGATCCATAAAATCACAAACGCTATTATAACAGAGAAGACATTTGCAATAAGAAGACTAACAAAGTACTCGTTTGCATCCATATTCCAGTTGAAGAGTTTGTGCAAATAATCCTTATAAAAGAAAATTCTATACAAAAGTTTCGCTATAACAAAAGAAAATACAATAGCGACAAAATATACAGCTATAAACCAAATAGTATATTGCATCATAGCTATTTGCAATTTTACTCACTCAAGTACGCTTTTCCTTTTTCTTCAATAACATATTTATAAGGTTTACTGTTGTTGACTCTTTTTAAGTAGCCTTGTCTAGCTAAAGAAGACAAAAGCCTTGAGGCATGTTCTCTTGTGATATTAAACCTTTGCATCACATCACGCGCTGTGATTTCCGATTTATAAGCTAATTTTATGATCTCAATTTGTGTGCTATTAAGATCCTCATTTTTAGTATTATTTCTATGTGGTTCTGGATTATTT
>CAYFFZ010000053.1:0-5873 GCA_964342655.1 uncultured Nitrososphaerales archaeon | reverse complement strand
AAAGTTGATAATGATATTACCAAAGACGTCATTGATATTATCACAAATAACGTTGTGATGATCATAACTTGATTAAAATATTATTACATGATTATATAAACATTGCATCGTATACTCTTATTAGATAGGAAGGAAACGTATATTTAACCGACGCTATAGTGTTATGATAAAGTTTAAACTATACAGATTTGTATAGTATATCGTGTCTGTTGCTAGTAAAAATGAAGTAAAATCAATTTTAAAATACATATTAGAAAACTCATGTATAACAGAATTAGAATTTTTATCATTAATATATCAAAAAAGTAAGAGTTATAACTTTAATTTAAGTAATATTTCTAATTTATACACAAACTTTTTAAAAAAATCTTCAGGAGAAAGATCAACAATCAAGGGGAGAGCAAGACAAAACATCAAATCATGTTTTATGACATTAATTTTGTTTATGTCGTTAGATCTGATAACAGACAAAAACCTAAACCAGTTAAAAGAAATAAGTAATATGATAAAAAGCATAATAAATGTTGAAAACGAAGAACTTTATAAAAAATTAGACGAGTTGTTGGAGGCTATGACTAAAGAACTTTTTTAACTTCTTTACAAATCCGATTAAATTTCTCTCCGCCGTCTTCTTTTTCTAATAAGTTTCCTATCACTACACCATCTGCCCCAGCTTTAGCAATTTCAGTTGCTCTGTTTACGTTTGTAATGCCGCCCCCCACCAAAAGCAGGCCTTGGTATAGCCTTTTACTCAAAGCAACGGCCTCTGAAGTTATTGGCGTGGAAGTCCCCGACCCTCCTTCTAAATAAACAATTTTAAACCCAAAATGTTTTGCTGCTAATACATATAGCGATATAAGCTCAGGAATAGAAGGAATAGGTCTAACATGCCCTATATGAGATACTGCGCTGTCTGCATTTACTACTATATATCCAGTTGGTATAGTTTCCAAATTATATCTTTCTATTAAAGGCGAAGCAAGAACCTGTGCGTCTATTATATAATAAGTTAAAGCAGAATTCATTAACATCATATAAAAAATAGCATCTGCCTTCTTAGAAATGGCATTAATGTTGTTTGGAAATATAATTACCGGTAGTTCAAAGTTCTTTTTAATGCACTCAATAGTTTTATCAAGGTCTTCCTGAGCTACCAGAGTTGAACCGCCAACTAGAAAAGCATCTATTACGCTCGTATCTACTTCTGACAGTTTTTTTGTTATTTTTGTCGTATCGAGAAAATTAACAGGATCCAAAAGTGGAAGGCACAGCCTGCTGTTTTTTCTATTATTAAGTAATTTCTGGTACACAGATATTTTACTCATCTGTACTTAAATAACATAATGATAGGTATAAAAACGCTTATGATTATAGTTCCTTTAATTCAGGTAAACCAAGAACATTCATGGCATCTAATATTATTTGCTTATAAGCATAAACTAAAGCTAACCTCATTTTCTTTAATTCTGAGTCCTGTTCATCTAAAACCCTTTTCTTTTCATAAAACGCGTTAAAAGCGAATGCAAGTTCGTGCACATAATTGGCAAGTGCAGTAACAGAAGTTGAAGAATAAGCCTTAAACAAATAATAATCATATTTGCTCATTTGAAGTAAAAGCTGTTTTTCTTCTTGGCTGAGTTTTATTTGATTCAATAAGCTTACCTCATTGTTAGCTTTTTCGAGTATCTTTGATGCCCTTGCATATGTATATTGTATGTATGGCCCTGTGTCTCCCTCAAGCTTAAGTGCATCGTTTATATCAAAAACGATCTGTTTGTCAAGATCGGGTCGCATAAGGGAATATCTAATTGCAGCAACCGCAACTTTAGAAGCAACTTCTTCTTTTTCCGGCAGCGTTGGGTTTCTCTCGTTAATTAGTTTGAGAGCCACCAGCTTTATAGCTTCCATAAGATCATCTAAATTATAATATATGCCACTTCTTCCAGACATATGGACTATTTCTTTTTCAATTTTGCCTTTTACTATTTTTTCAGCTGTATTTTTTGAAAGCGCCACCAAACCATAAGCTATGACTTTATAATCTTTAGATGCAGACAAAGCTTTTAATGTCTCTTTTATCAAATTTTGTAAAGGTAACTGTCTTTGATCTATCAGTATGTAAGCCTCGTCTGCGGGTTTATAAAGACCCTTTAGTTCACCCGAAAGGGCGGTTGAATACAATACCGAGCCATCTAGTTGCGTAGTGAATACATAATAATAAAACTCATCTGGTATTAAACCCAACTTCCAAGCTGCATAAGTAAGATCCTTAGCAGTATAAACAGCCGTACCATCGCTTCGTACAAGCACCTTCTTATCTAAAAGAACCCAACAATTTTTATGTTTGCCTTCGGTTACAAACTTTATAAGCCCTTTTTCTTTTAAGAGCTCAAACATTTTCTTCCAATAACCGCCATGCACAAAGTGGCTCTCCCAATTAAGCAAATCGTATCTTGCACCAACACTCCACGCGCTTTTCAGTTGCTCTTTTACAATTTTCTCTATTATAGGTTTTGCATATCTATATAATTCACCACCTTCCTCGAGATCTTTTAGAACTTCGCTCCTTTTTCTCTTTAATTCTTCACTTTCTTCTATAGCTTTATTAGCGTTGACATATACAACATCGCCGCAATAATGATCATATTTTTCATCGCTTTCAAGCGGATATCCTAGATATTTAAATCCAACAATAAGGTCTGCAACCTGTACCCCGGTATCATCTATATAGTTTAATACTGTGACCTGATGCCCTAATCTCTTAAAAAGTCTATAAAGCGTATCACCCAAAATGACGTTCCTTGCATGGCCAACGTGTAATGCTTTGTTAGGGTTTACGCTCGTATGTTCAATAATTATTTTTTTCTTTTCTGGAACGGTTATTTCCCCATAACCTTGGTTTTTTATTATTTGATTAAGAAATCTGAGATAAAAAAGGTCGGTTAATCTAAAGTTTATAAATCCGCTAGAGTGCAATTCTACAGTAATGTCCTCTTTAGGAAATTCGATTTTGTCTACAAGATCTTTTGCCGCCTCATAAGGAGATTTTTTAAGAGTTTTTGACAATATAAAAGCTGCATTTGTAGTAAAATCACCAAAACTCGCTTCAGTCGGTTCTCCAACATAAATAGTCGAAGCAGTTAATCCGTAGTCTTTTATAGCTTTGTTTATTGATTCAGAAAGTTTATTTAGTTCTGTGAGGTATGAGATCATTGTTTATCAACCACTCTACGGCTTCTATTATACCCATAGGTCCCTGTCTTTCAGTTATAAAAAGTTTTGTGGCCTCTTGAATCCAACTGGCTTTTATTCTATAGTTTTTGTTAACTAAAAAAGAAAATCCAGATTCTGCAAACATAGGTTCGTCAACTTCGCTGTCTCCGATACTAGCAACCTCTTCTTTTTTTAAATTCATTTTTTCTGTAACATATTTTAAAGCCACCCCTTTATTTACATTAACGGTTGATAGATGATATGCTACCCCGCTGTCCAGTATTTTTGCGTTGTACCCATTTTCTTTAAGTAGCCTGTTTGCAACATTTATATCAAAATTTCGTTCAAGCAAAATTTCTGTTAGCCTTGGCATTCTTTGATTTATATTTATGTTTTCAAGGTTTCTTGACAGAAACTCATAAGCCTTTAAGGAATCAGTATAGTTACCAAAAATCTTTACTTTTGTAGGTTCATTAAAATATATCACGCCGCCGTTTTCACTTATACCGAAGTTAGCAAAACCTAAAAACTTTGAAAGAGTATATGTTTCAAAAACGCTGCGTCCTGTAGCTAGAACAACTTGCAAGCCATCCTCTTGTAGTCTTCTTAGCAAAAAAGTCGCATCAAGGTTGATGCGACCATCTTTTTCAGTCAAAGTTCCATCAATATCAATCGCTAATAATTTGATCACGCGTAATACTATTTCGTATAAATATTTATCGATAACTAAAAAAAGTTAATCTTTTTAACGCATAATTGGTTAGAAAAATTTATAAAAACAAGATGCTTATCAAAGTAAGCCGGCCATAGGGGTAGGGTCCTACCCGGTCTCATCCGAACCCGGAAGTAAAACCTACCACCGCCGCTGTGTTAGTGAGGTGCGCAAGCCCTCGCGAAGCAGCGGTGCCGGCGCCCTATAATTTTCAGGGTTTTAAATGGTTTTCCATTTTTGAATAAATTGAATCCACTATGTTACCCTTAATTGTCCTCCTGTCAAATTCTTGTAAAATCTTAATCGTTATCCCCGAGGGCGTGGTAACTTTTTTTATTAGATCGTGAAAATTCATGTCGTTTTTAAGTATATAATCTGATGTTGAATAAGCCACTAAACTGACAATTTCATCTGCAAAATCTTTTTCTATGCCAGCAAGAACCATGTATTGAGATAAAGAATCTAGAAAATATGCAAACAAAGCTGGACCACTTCCAGCTATTGGTACCAGAGCGTCAACTACTCTTTCATCAAATAGGTAGGGCTCTCCTATTCTCTTCAATATATCCTTAAGGTTCTCAAAAACATCTTTTGGACAATACGTGAGTACCGGTGCCTTGCCTGTCTCTGCCGCTACGCTGGTCATAATTTTGCATATCTTAGCATTTGGAATTTTTTGTGAAATCATTTTGTAAGGATAAAGCGCAACAAGGGAAACTATGGTTTTCCCTTTTGCATGTAACGATATTTCATCGAAGAGTTTTTCTGCATCAATCGGTTTCACGGCTATAAAAATTATGTCTGAACTTTCAATAAGATCTAATATGTTATTTGCACGACTTATATTTTTAGATCTTGGTATTTTGTATTTGCCTCTGTCATAAACAATTATAGAATCATCTGCCTTCTTTGAAAGCGCTACGCTTAATGCATATCCCATATTACCAATTCCTATTATGCCTATATTCATCCGATTCATCTAGCCTAAATATAGGCAACTTTTAAATCGTGCTGTTATATGTATTGATTATGGCTTCTGATATTTCGGAATCCGAATTTGCCTTTATAGTTCTTGCCGCAGGTGAATCTACAAGATTTGGAGAAAACAAACTATTATACAAAATAGAAGGCACATCTATTATAAAAAGGGTTGTAAAAGAGTGCTCTTTAGAAAATTTTAAAACTATAGTGGTTGTAGGTCATGAAAAGGATCGCATTATAAGAGAACTAGAGGGGCTAAACGTGTTTTTTGTTACCAACCCAGAGTATAAAAGCGGGGGTATGAGTTCTTCTATAAAAATCGGGGTATCGAGCATAAAACCTCTAAAAGCTTATTTAATCACTCCTGCGGACATGCCTTATTTACAGAAATGGATATGCAAAAGAATAACTGACGTTTATACAAACTCTAAGGCCAAGATAGTAATACCTAGCTTTGAAGGCAAAGGGGGGCATCCAATACTTTTTGATGTTTCATTGAGAGAAGAACTTATAACTGTTAATGAAGAGACAAAAGGGTTAAAGGGGGTTATTAGCAGACACGCGAACGAGGTTTTAAAATTTGAAATAGGAACCTCGAGGGTATTAATAGATATTGATTACAAAACTGATCTTGATACAAGAAAACCAATAGATAAATTAATTTGAAGTTATTAATTGATTGATAATTTATTTCCTCGTTAAAAGTATCTTTAATGAAGATTCTTTATCATCCCATGTTTTGATAGCTGCGTGGATATCGCTTAAATCAAATCTATGCGTAATAATTTGTTCGATCGCGTCGCTGTTTTGAAGTAAATACTTGCTAGAAAGCTCTAATTCATAATAGGTATACCCGTAACTTCCTAAAACTTCAAATTCATTATAATGGATTTTATTAGAATCTATGACGTATTCGCTATTGTTTAAAGGCAGTCCAGCAAAAATTGAGACCTTGCATCCTTTTGAT
>CAYFFZ010000052.1:0-5913 GCA_964342655.1 uncultured Nitrososphaerales archaeon | reverse complement strand
AGTGCTGGTTGACTATCATCCGGCAGCCGTTTTAAGAAACCCTAAACTTTTTGAGACTTTTGAGAAAAAAATAAAGGAAGCTAAAGCTAATTTATGATGATTTTTTAGCGTGATATTCAAGCATGTAATATAAAAACATAAAATATAAATAAAAACGCGCTAATCAAAATTAGCATGGTTAATGTTAAGGCGGTAAACATCAACAAAAAATTTGGTAAGCTCGAAGCCTTAAGAAACATAAGCTTTGAAATCAAAGATAAAGAAATATTCGTTATAATAGGCCCTAGCGGTTCTGGCAAATCAACCCTGTTAAGGATAATAGCTGGTCTAGAATTTCCAGATGAAGGTAAAGTTCTGTTTGATGATACCGATGTAACAGCGATACCTGCAAACAAAAGGGGCATAGGTATGGTGTTTCAGGATTATGCTGTATGGCCTCATATGTCTGTAGAGGATAACGTCAAGTTTGTAATCAAAGATAAGAATAACGCAGATGAAATAGTTAAAAAATCTCTGGAAATGGTTGGGCTATTAAACAAGAGAAAAAACATGCCGAATCAGCTTTCAGGCGGGGAACTTCAAAGAGTAGCTATAGCAAGGGCTTTAGCTGTAAACCCTAAAATATTGCTTCTGGATGAGCCTTTGAGCAACTTGGATGAAAAGATCAGAAAAGAACTTGTGGTCGAACTGATAGATATAATAAAGGAGAACAAGCTTACGGCGCTTTTTGTAACTCATTCTCAAGAAGAAGCTTTCGAAATAGGCGATAGAATAGCAGTACTTAACAAGGGGCAACTAGAACAGATAGGTACGGCTTCAGAGCTCATCGAAAACCCGAAAACCTCTTTTGTAGCTACATTCATAGGCGAAAATCTGGTTTTCAAAGCCAAGCTATTAAAGTCTGTTGCTAACAATAGCTTTACGCTAAACGTCGAAAACATTGGCGAAATTACTGTTACAACAAAAAACACGCTCGAAAGCCCAAGCGAGAATTTGGTTTTTGTATACAGGATTAACAATTTGGAAATTACTAAAGAAAAAACGCTTGATTCCTTTGAAGCCAACGTAATATCTAAAAAAGTCATCGGTAACAACGTAAAGTACTACCTTGAAACCCCTACCGGATTAAGGTTCTCTATTTCTATGCAAGGTGTAAATTCGAACAATTTCGGCGATTCTTCTAAACTCTACGTAAGATTTTTGCCAAATAAAGGCTACATTTTTAATTCTTGAAAAAATTATACTATTAATGCTTCGTGGAAAGTCCTTCCCCTTCTGTAATAAAGGTAGCTCATTATCGGAAGGTTTATGATCAATATTATTAAACCCAGTGCTGCTCCTTCTGGAATTTCTCCTGTTGAAATAAACGCATATGACCCCAAAGCAAGGGTTGCCCAGTTATAAGGAGCCAGCATTACTGTAGTGCCGTAGTCTATCATAGATCTTATAAATACAAGCAAAAATCCCTCGATTATACCCGGCATGATCAACGGTAAAATTATGTTCCTGAATTTGTTAAAGCTAGCTCCCATTATGTCTGCAGCCTCAAACAGGCTTTTAGAAATTGAAGAAACAGATATGTCTAGCGCCCTTGTTGAGTAACCTATTCTGCCAAAAGTATAACCGATTATTACCGCTATCGGCAGCGTGTTTATGAAAAACGCTGTTATATCGTTTGAAAAAGTAGAAAGATATGTTATTCCTATCATAACTGGCGATAAAGAGAAAATTATTAAGGTCAGAACGTCTATGAGCCTTTTACCTCTTACTATGCCCATCCTTGTATAGTAAGTTGATACAAAGGATATAAGGATGGCCAGTATTGCTGCGCTGACAGAAAGTATCAGACTTGAAAAAGGAGCAAAAGAATACAGCTGGAAAGCAGCGTTAAAGTTGCTTAGGGTATATTGACTTGGAACCAAACTGTGAACCCAGAATTTTGAAAAAGCCGCCAAACCAAGTATTATTACCTCAACTATCGGCAACAATCCAATGATAAGAGAATATATTAGAAGCAGAGCTATCACAAACTTATTCTGGTTATATTTTGGATGAAATCCTTTTCCGCCAATTGTTGTAAACCCAAGCTTCTTCTGGTACCAAGTGTAGGCAATTATTACTGACATGTTTATTAAAAGTAATATTGATAACAATGCCGCGGCGTTTCCCCAATTAAAGAATGAAAAGAGCTGTACATATGCATATGCCGTCACGATTGGAAAAGTTGGTGGAGCTAGCAAAAGAGGCACGGATAGGGTTCCTGTAGTTAGTAAAAATACTATGACCCAACCGCTTACAAACCCTGGCATCAGCAGGGGCATTGTAACCCTGAAGAAGGTTTTTGTTTTAGAAACACCGTTTGCATAAGATGCTTCGATTAACCTGTAATCTAGGTTGTCAAAAGCTAACGTCACGTACATGACCATGAACGGGATAGAAGCTATGGTCATCACAGTAAGCAATCCGTAGTAAGAATATAGCGAAAAAGGCAAAAACCCTATATTCGTAGCTATTATAATCAAGTCATACATAACTATAAAGCCCGGAATGCTTATTCCCAGACCCAGTAAAACCCTTATAAGTTCTTTTAAGGGCATCACGGTCCTAGATAAGGCGTATGATATGGGCAGAGATAGTCCAAAAGATAAAACCGTAACAGAAATGCTCAGCAGAATCGTATCATATATGCTCTTTTGGAAATAAGGTTTAGTTAAAACGTTATAATAATAATTTAAAGTAAACTTTACCGAAGAGCTCTTTAGGAATACATAAAAACCGCCTGGCTTGCCTATAAAAGCGGTTAAAAAGAAAGAAAAAAGAGGTAATACTATAAAGAAAAACAAAATTATTAAAAAAATAGATGTAGATAAATAGGTTAAAGCTTTTCTATTCATGTTTCCCCATTGGAACGCTGGTTGATAAGGCGACGGAAGGTGTAATCAATGAAATTAGCGTGCTCATGAGATGTCCTGCAAAACTTCCTGGTAGTAGTGAAAGTATCGTTCCTTCTGTGGTTGGTGAAAACAGCCATTTCATGTAAACGAAGAATATCGGTTCCCTCTGCGCCGGTATCATGGCGTTCCATAGCTTTAATGACTGAGCTGAGAATACAGGCATGCTGAGGCTTCCTATTTTGACTGTTGATGCGGAAAATACAAAGATCATTCCGGCAGTCTGGACTTCGCTTGAATACTGGTTAAATATCGAGTCTATCTGGTTTGCATAAGCTGTTGTGAAAGTCTGATTATATGGGAATGCCATCTTCTCTTCTACAGACAACGGCGGGAAGTTACCAGGAGGTGTTATGTTGTTGTACAATAAAGCTGGCTTGAGGAAGACGGTAGGAATAAGTTTCTGTCCCTGGTATGAGAATACCCAGTTAACATAAGCTTCGGCTGCCTTTAAGTGTGGGGCTCCTTGCACTATGCCCATTGCTGTTGGCCCTAGAATGTTATCGTTTACCATCACAGCCTGTAACGGATAACCGTCTAGTTGCTTGTACAATGGCGCTGCGTTTATCCAATCTATGGTGATCGCAGCACCGTCAGTGCTTTGACCAAGAACAGTCTCTGCGTGCTCATCGTCAGGTGTTATCGGGGACACTACGTTCGACATGAACGTCTTAACATAGTTTTCAAATTGTGCGGTGCCGTTCTGCATACCATACTTAGCTATGTATATCTGCCAGATTAATGAAAAGAATCCGAGACCTGTTGTAGTTGAAGTGGACGGGTTTTCAATTATTATGTGCCCTTTATAAACGGGGTTTAATAGAGCCCACCATGACTCAGGGGTCGGAAGGTTGTACTTGGACATTTGTTGAGTATTTATTATTATGCCCAGTATGTTGTAAGTGAATGCATACCAAGCCCAATCTTTAGAATACAGTACTCCAGATTCTGCAAGGTATACGTTGTCGTTTTTGACTTCAGGCGGTACATAGCCCATCAGAACTCCCTGCTGGTCTGCTCCTATATAAGCAGAAGGCGCACCTCCGAACAGGACATCAGCTACTGGGCTGGACTTTTCAGCAACCAGTTTACCCACTAATTCACCCATTGATGCGTATAGCGGCACGACCTTTATTCCTGTGTCAGCAGTGAAGTTGTTAAAATACGGTTGCGCAACGTTAGCGCTATAGTCTGCATATATTACTACAGTCTTTTGCGATGCCTGCTGCATTTGATAATAGTAGTAATACACTCCGCCTATTGCTACAATGATTATTACTATTATGACCACAGCTATTACTGTTTTACTTACAGCAGCTTTCATCAAAAAACGATAGTTTCAATATTAAATATATACTTTTCTATATTGAATTACATATTTTTAGTATTATAATTATCAATAAACATCAAATATAGTAGTTTTACAATATTTTAATTATAAAATAATTTAAAAATATATATTTTTATAAAAAACAAAATTAATTTTCAATAATTACATTATTAATTTTAGAATTTAATATTAAAGTTTTCCTCAGTCTGGCTAAGGGCTTTATCTAATATCTGAACAACTTTTTCTATTTCTTCCTTTTCTATTGTTAGAGGCGGGGAAACTGCAAATCTGTTCCTATAGTATCCAGCCTTCTTAACCATTACACCCATCTGTAAAAGCTTCATCGTTAACCATGTAGTTTCTTTAGCTGCAGGTGTCTTCTTTCTGTCTTTTACGAATTCTATGCCTATATAGAGCCCTTTGCCTTGAACGTCCCCTATCATTGGATGTTTTCCTTTAAGCTCGTTTAGCAATTTGATAAAGTAATCGCCGTTAACTCTTGTTTTTTCTATCAAGCCGCTTTGTTCTATGTAATTTACTGTTGCTAAGGCAGCTGCCACTCCAACAAAATAACCTGCAAAGGTTGAAGAGTGAGCTCCTGGGCCCCACGAATCCATTATTTCTTGTCTGCCTATTGTTGCCTGAAAAGGCAAACCGCCGCCAAGAGCTTTCCCTATTATTGTTATGTCTGGTTCTATTTCTGGGTAATGCTGTATAGCCCACCATTTTCCAGTTCTGCCCATGCCGGCCTGTATTTCATCCACAACAAATAATATGCCATGCTCCTTTGCTAACTTGTATAAAGAAGGTAACCAGTTTTTAGGTGGAATGTAATATCCAGCTGCGCTCTGGAACGGTTCTATCAAGAACGCTGATATGTTGCACAAACCTTTCGAAGCGTCACATAAGCCATAATATGATGAACTCAACATGTAGTCAACGTAGTGCAAACATTCATTAGCACAATCTTCCTCTTCATCAAAATTTCCACAAGGGCATCTATATCCATAGGGGAACGGTATTCTAGCAACTCCTATATCAAGAGAAGGTATGGGATATTGTTGGAACCATGTAGAAAAGCTGTGAGTAAAAGGAACGGTTCCGATGGTGCGGCCGTGATAATCGCCATACTGCGTTATTATATAGGGCTTACCTGTATATATTCTTACTAATTTTATGGCTATTTCATTTGCTTCGCTACCGGTTAAAGAATAGAAAACTTTTTTATCATATTTACCAGGAGTTATCGAGCACAGTTTTTCACCCAGCTTTATTCTTTCTTCTGAAAACATTTCTGCATATTGCGGTAACTTTTCGTATTGATTTACTATGGCTTCAAGTATCTCTTTTCTTTTATAACCGACATTGTTCACTGAAAATCCTGCCATGAGATCTATGTAGCTTTTTCCATCTACATCATAAACTATTGCTCCTTCTCCGCTTCTATCAATTATCGGTATTGTTTCAAATTCCGAAAAGGCCATTGCGCCAAGGCTTTCGACTTTTAACGCTCTCTTTATAAGATCTTTACTTTTTGGCCCTAAACCCCATTCATCTGCTGCTTTAAGAACCTTTTCAGGATCTGGAATCATACTTCTAAGCTCTTTTATAGTTTTATCCTTTAGATCATTC
>CAYFFZ010000051.1:3120-6362 GCA_964342655.1 uncultured Nitrososphaerales archaeon | reverse complement strand
GGGCCCTTACCTTTTTGTTTGAAGATAGGCCAAAGAGCTCGCACAATTTATGATTCTAAAAAATTATCGTGAGAATCTTAATAAGCTTATTCATGATAGCTTGGAAAACATTCGTTAACAAGCATTAAACGTTTATAGCATTGCGCATCAATTAATTTTTATGAGAAGGGTGGGCATCATAGGTGCTTCTTACACGAAGTTTGGAGAAAGGTTTGACTCAAACATGCAGGAGCTGGCGTGGGAAGCTTTTAGCGAAGCTCTAAGGGAAGCAAACGTAGAGAAAGATGTTATAGATTACTCTGTTGTATCAAACATGGGTGGCTGGAGCAGCGAATCTCTCCCGGCTGTGATCGTATCGGAAGGACTTGGAATAAACCCAAAAGGCTCAGTCAGGGTTGAAGCTGCTTGCGCTTCTGGAAGCTCTGCCGTGAAGCTCGCGCATGACATAATAGCTTCAGGACAAGCTAACGTCGTGCTCGCATTGGGAGTTGAAAAGATGAGGGAATCTCCAACCAAAACCGTAGTCGAATACATAGGCAGGGCTGGCAACTTCATGTGGGAGTTTGAGAACTTTGGCCTTACTTTTCCGGGTTATTATGCTCTGTATGCAACAGCTTATATGTCAAAGTATGGGGCTAAGGAGGATGACCTATGTGAGGTTGCCGTAAAGAACCACTATTACGGTTCTCTTAATGAGAAAGCACAGTTCAGAAACAGGATAACTGTGGAAAAGTGCATGTCTTCACCATATGTAGCGTGGCCCCTGAAGCTTTACGACTGCAGCCCGATAACTGACGGTGCAGCGGCCGTCCTGCTCGCAAGCGAAGATTTCATAAAGGAACACAGATCAGAAGCGGTATGGATAAGAGGAATCGGATATGCCACTGGTACGGCAAACCTCAGCAAAAGAGATGACTTTACAGGGCTTGATGCAGCAAGAAGGGCGGCGCTTCAGGCTTATGCCAGGTCTGGCATAGACCCCGAGAGACCGGCTTCACAGCTAGATCTTGCTGAGGTGCACGATTGCTTTACAATAGCTGAAGTGATGGCATATGAAGACCTTGGATTTGCAAAAAAAGGAGAAGGAATAAAGCTCGTTAAAGAAAAACAGACGTACAAAGGCGGGCTTATACCTGTTAATCTTGACGGAGGATTAAAAGCAAAAGGTCATCCAATAGGGGCTACAGGAGAGTCCATGATAGCAGAGCTGTACCATCAGCTCCTGGGCAAAGTAAAGGGAGAAAGACAGGCTGACATAAAGAACGGAAGAGCTTTGGCGCATAACGTGGGAGGAACCGGACACTATGCTTACGTAACTGTTCTCTCGTTAGACAGGGGTGAACGTGAATGAGCGATGAAACTGAAAAACTTAAGGAGTCAGCTGAAGAGTCAAAAAAGAAGCTCGGATCCCCCATAGTTGTTGATCAGAAGACGTCCAGCTCTTTATGGTTCGACCAGAGGGAGCTTGACGTTAGATATCTTATCAGCGTTGAAAGGATCAAAAAGTTTTACGAAGGAATTTCAGAGGGTAAGGTTATGGCTACAAAATGTAGCAAATGCGGTGAAATCTATTTTCCTCCACAAAGCTACTGCAACAAATGCGGTTCAGATTCAATAGAGTGGATCGAACTTTCTGGAAGCGGCGAGCTGCTAACTTACACTGTAATAAACGTGAAGCCTCAGAGCTTTTCTCATTATCCGGATTACGCTGTCGGAATAGCCAGAATGCCGCAAGGCGTAAACGTGCTAGCATGGATCGACGGAGACATAAAGGGCATCAAGGTAGGAATGAAAGTGAAACTTGAAGTTAAAAAAAGAGAGCCCGAAGGGTATCTTACCTACTGGATAAAACCAGAGTGATTCACGAAGATACCAAAACGCGAAATAATTACGCTTTAAAATCTATCTCACCGATTTTTTTAAGAACCATTTCCACAGAGGCACAAACTTTATAGTTAAGCCATCCAAGTTTTCTTCCCCTCCATAATCCCACGTAAGGACTAGAAGGTCGGTGCATTTTAACTGTTTTGATGCGTGGATCAAGCTCTTGATTTCTCGATCTTTTATTTCTCTTCTTTCTGATGCATAGGTAACCTGAATCAGTTTTGTAACTTTTGTACCATCTTTTATAAGAAAATCAACCTCATGATCCATTTGGTCTTTATAATAAAAAATTTCTTGAAGGGGTTTTTCAGCCTGTATTCTTTTAAGTTCAAGAAACACAGCGTTTTCCATGAGCCTTCCCATGTCGTACGGGATCCTGTAAGCTAAGCCATTATCGGCAAGGTAAACCTTCTTTGGCCATGCGCTCCTCATCCTTACTTTAACGGAATACCTTTCTAGAAAGAAAAAGACCATTGTTTCCTCTAACTTTTTAAAATACGAATAAACGGTATTTTTACCGAAACGTATACCTGAAGAACTGAGATATCTCAGAACTCTCCTGTAGCTTATTTCGCTCGCAAACGATTGAGTTACATAGGAAAAAATAAACTTTGCAACCTGGATGCTCCTTATCTTCTCTCTTTCAGCAAAGTCCTTGAAAAATATTAAATCTCTATATTCAGATAGCATCTTTTCTTTCAAGTGCGGGTTCGTGACTATTTCAGGATAACCCCCATATTCAAGATACTCTTTCAGAAGCCCTTTTACCTTGCCTAAATCATCAAAGGCGTTCAAGTCTAACTCCGCAAAACCCTTAGCTTTAAGAAACTCCCGGAAAGAAAAAGGGAGCATGAGGTAAGTAAGGCTTCTTCCTCTGAGCTGTGTAGCTATTTCTTTAGGAAGTAGCTTTGATGAAGAACCGGTTACATAGACCTTATACCCTCTGTCTAAAAGAGTTCTGACCAGACTTTCCCACATTTCTACGTTCTGAACCTCATCGAGAAATACGGCCTTAGCATTGCTTCCGCTTATCTCCGCAAATAATTGCTTGATTATGTAGAGCACTTCCTGTGGCTTGATACCTAAAAGAGCTATATCTTCAAAATCAAGATATGCGGTCTCATTTCTCTTGAGCTTGGAGATCTCCTGCCAAAAAAGGTAAGTTTTCCCGGACCTCCTCGGGCCTACCAAAATTGTAGCCTTTCCTGACATATTTTCGAGTTTTATTTCCCTTTCAATCATCTGTGGAACTTCCTTTTTTAGATATGATGCTATGTAATCTCTTACGAGCGATTCATCCATATTTGTCTCAATAACTGAGACAATTTATATATTTTTTGTCTCAATAACTGAGACAA
>CAYFFZ010000051.1:1846-3020 GCA_964342655.1 uncultured Nitrososphaerales archaeon | reverse complement strand
TTTGTCTCAATAACTGAGACAATTTATATATTTTTTGTCTCAATAACTGAGACAATTTTAATTAACCAAATATAGCTTCGGCTTTTTTTCTGTTTACCAATACCTTGAGATAGCCTTTTCCGACTCTGAGGGTAAGCTTCGATCCTCGGTAAAGTTCCCCATCAATTTCAAAAAAATCTCTTTTCGCATCAATTTCTGCTTCAGAACACCTAAAATGCTTGCCATAACCTTTTTCAATATAAGAACCATCATAAATTGTCTTGAGCTTAAGCAACGTTGAAAAAGAGCCGTATGGATTTACTATGTAAAGATCAAGCAAACCATCGTTTAAATAGGAAAGAGGTGCGACCTTTATTCCCCCTCCCAAATATCTCCCGTTTCCAGCTATCAGCTCAATGGTCCTTGAGCTTACTTCTTTTCCATCACACCTAATCGTTGTATAAAAACTCTTAACCCTTAGAAGTTTGATAAGGAGTCCTGCTTTTATTGCATTCCTTCCCAAGTTTCTGTGCGATTCAAGAAAATCGCTTATCAGCGGGCCTACTCCAACATCAAAGGCATTTATAAAGTATCTTGAAAAGCCGGAACCTTCAAGCAGGACCGCATCAAGATCGGCAACATAAAAATCCCTAAGAGCATCGTTCAGCTCATCCCAGTTTACTATACCTATAGATCTTCCATAATCTTTTCCAGTTCCCATAGGGCAGTAGACCAATACGCGCTTTATACCGGACCTGAGAACCCCGTTTGCTATTTCGTTGAACGTACCATCTCCTCCGCAGCTAAATATGAGATCCGCATCTTCTTTCGATGCAAGTTCTTCAGCTTCACCTCTGCTTTTTGTATAAAAAACTTTAGAATTGACAAAATTGCCGTTTAAAAGCTTTATGTGTTCTTCAGAAAAATCGCCTGAATTGGGGTTTGCTATTATGAGGGCTTGCACGTGAATAAATCCGCGGACTCTTTATATAAGCTAATAAGATCAGTACTCCTGCAGGTGTAACATTTTATCCTTTTGCGAATTTAATTTTAGTAAGGATATTATTTAAGATCTCCTAAAAAGTATCGAAAGAAGCCTTTGAAATAAACTCTAAAGAACTCATTGTACTATCTAAAGATAAATATCGCCTGATCTATCTATCACTGAATATCACTTCAGCCAATGTAAAGACTA
>CAYFFZ010000051.1:0-1746 GCA_964342655.1 uncultured Nitrososphaerales archaeon | reverse complement strand
CGCGCTTTAGATTAGTACACACAAAATCTTTAGGCCAAAAGAAGGTTTTTCTTAATTAAAATATGCAGACTTGGGATCAACATAGTTATCCAGCTTACCCAACAATATTAGAGGTATTTTTGATAAAATTGTCCATAAAATGCTGTTAAAACTGGCAGATTTATGGCAAAATCAGACATAAGTTTTGATCAACTATTGCGGAGGAAAACTCCTCCTTAACCCACGTTAGGTTAGATCCTCTATAACAATATAAGATTTAGCTGTAGACCTTTTCATCTTTTAGCTCAAAGTCAAGGGCGTCCAGCTCAACGTTCCTCTTTGCAGAAAAGTAAGCAGGATCCTTTATCTCCTTTATAAATTCGTGCTGAATTATCATTTTCATAACTTCGTTAGTGCCTGTCCAGATCATTCCCAGCCTAGAATCTCGTAATAACCTCTCTATAGGGTATATGGTAGTGTAGCCAATTCCCCCAAGAATTTGCATGGCATCATTTACCGCCTTCCACATAACTTCTGTAGAGTTAAGTTTAGCCATAGAAACTAACTTTCTAACATAAGAATATGGAACCTTATGATCCTCAAACAGGTCTGCAGCTTTACTGGCAGTATACACCAACGATGATGCCTGCTGTATTGCTGTTAAAGATTCAGCAATCCTGAAGCTTACACCTTCGTGCTCTATGATTTTGCTTCCGAATGCTTCACGTTTAGTGGCATAATCTGCGGCTATCTCGATTGCGGCCATTGCAACTCCAACAGAACCTGCGGCTGTTGTCAGCCTTTCCGGCACCATCATTATGTTAAATACGTCATAGCCTTTGTTGACTTCTCCTATAACGTTTTCTTCAGACAGCTCTACATTATCAAAAACTATTCTCGCAGTACCGCCTCCTTTTGTTCCCAGAAGCCCATAAACTGTTTCTACTTTAAGCCCGGGAGTTTCTCTTTCAACTATGAAAGCTGTTATGCCTTTTGTTCTGGGTTTTGCTTCAGGATCTGTCACAGCATAAGTTACGAAAAAATCGGCTCCAGTTCCCCCAACCACAAACCTCTTCTGCCCATTCAGTATGAACCTAGAACCGCGCTTTTCAGCCTTAGTTCTCATCATGCCAAAAAGGTCTGAACCCCCGGTCGGCTCTGTTATCGCTTCAGCGCCGTATTTTTCTCCTGAAGTAATACCTTTCAGGTACTTTTCTTTTTGTTTTTCAGTGCCGAACTTGTTGATGGGCTCTCCAACTATCGAGCTGAGCGAATACATACAGCTCAGAGTGAAACCTAGATAACCCATCTCTTCAACGGCTGACATTTCAGCCACCCATGAGGCATTTCTTCCTCCGTATTTTTCCGGAAATCTTAGGCCTGCTATGTGCCTTTCTGTTATCATTTTTATAAATTCTCTAGGAAACTTAACTTCTTCCTTTTCCATCTTCCTTATAAGTTCGTGAGGGACCTCTTTTACAACTTTCCTTACTTCATATTTTATTTCTTTTTCCTTTTCATCAAGGAGAATATCTTCCAAATTTTATCATTAAAAATATGACGTGCTATTATATTTAAGGATTCTTAACTTAATGATGCTAGAGTCATTTTCAAATTTAAGTTTAATTTAAAATTTTATTTTTAAAAATTTAAATACGATGTTATTGTTTTTAATCTTAATGAGAAATGCTGTAGATATACTTTCAACACCTGGATATGTTTCGCTCATACAAGGTCCCCCAGGGATAGGTAAGACCTTCTTGGCTC
>CAYFFZ010000050.1:0-6796 GCA_964342655.1 uncultured Nitrososphaerales archaeon | reverse complement strand
ATGCAGGGGGATGAAGAGGAAGCAAAGATAATTGATAAAATTATAAAAGACATGATCAAAAAAGCCTCAACCCCAGATAGCAATAAAAAGTCCTTTTCAGCATTTCCGTTTCAGGGGGTCTATATGTTCAAAGAAAATAGGTGGCAACTGGCTTCCTCAGATAAACGCTGGAGGCCCAATGATGATGGACTTTATATAATTTTTGACGATGATTTTGATTTTCCTTTTTTATCAGGGTCTTTTGGAGAGCCTTTTTTAAAAGTCGCTGAGCATATAGGAGGATCTATTAAAGCTGTGGTAAAAACGTTCAGTAAGCATAAAGCGCCTTATTTAACTTTCACGTGTATAGAACATGAGAAAGAACTTTTCTCAAAAACATTTGAAGCTCTTCCGTGGCTATCCGATGTTGCAACGCTCGCAGCTTATTTTGGAATCAATTGCCCTTCTGTCAAGAAAACAGATCTTAATAAAGTTTCTGAAATCTGTCCCTGCGCAAAGCTATGGTAAGATATCTAAAATTCAGTAATCTAATAAATATATTGTTACAGGATTAAAAAAGAAAATAAATATTTTTAAAAACTAAGCTTTTATAATTTTATATCTGTTGGATCTATTTCTTTTTTAATTCCTTTAAGGATACCCATGTAAAAATAATCTTCATTCGCTTCTACCGAAAAAAATGCCTCTTCTTCGTTCATGTTTTTTAACAGCGCGCTAACAACTATATATTCTCCATAGCTCGGTCTTGAATTCTTTCCAATCAGATAGCTTTTTAATCCATTATTAAAATCAACTGTCATAGAAACTACAAATTTTGAAAATTCGTACATCGCTTTACTGACATTATGCTCATTTCCAAAATATGTCTTCATTTTTTGAATAAACTGCCCTTTGTTGTATATTTCATCATAAGACCATATTATGTAGTCTACAACCCTTCTACATAATGTCACATCTCCTAAAAACTTTAATGTTTGTATGAGCAGGGTTATATACTCATCGGCGAATTGAGGGTTTCTTTCTAAGGCTTTCCCTACAAATCTTTCAAAACCTCTTAATTCTTCTGTGTGCATATCTAAATAAGTTTGCAGATTTTTTATTTTTTTACCAACTAATGCTATATCAAGCACATAAGCCTGTGGTTCTATTTTATCATTGATTAAAGTTAGTAGGTTAAACGTTGGCAAAATGTGCATCTTTATAAAAATTTCAGCCTTTTCTCTTATCAAAGGATTAGGTTCATAAAGTTTTAACTTTATTATCGCGTTATCGATTACTTTTATAACAGACTCATAATCAACGTTCATATTTATTGATTCTAAAGCCTCTCTTATATTTTTTAAAAGAAAATATTTTGCTCATTCTGAAATCCTATCCCTTACCAAAAACATCAAGATAAAAGTTAAAATCAATACAATGAATGATAATGTATATTCAAAATTCTGAGTAATCATTATAATACCACCTCTTCTGAGCCCAGATAAAAGCATTCTAAAAGCTAGATATGAAAATACCGATAATAAAACTATCTTAATCGTTGATCCTTTTGTCCTAGGCAAAAGCATTGATGCATGTAGCGCTCCTGCTATTATCCCTATAATCGAAACAGCAGCTAAAAAAGGGTGTATGTACCCGAATTGCCAGTAAATTGAACCGCTCGTTGCGGCTGTAACGCCAACGATCAGGTTGCTTGTAGCTGAAGCAGCTTTTATTGGCAGGCTTGCTATACCGTAAAGAGCAAACATATTGATTGGTCCACCTCCTATACCAAGAAGGCCGCTCATCAACCCACCTACAAGCATGATTGCATATGATTTAAACAGTCTTTGCTTATTTATAAAATAATTTACGTATAGACGTAATGAAGGATCAAAGTATTTTCCTCTTATATGAAGGCCTTTGCTTTTATTTAACCTGTCACTTAAAGGTTCCATTTCTTTTTGAGACGAGGATCTAACAGTAAAAAAGGCCGCCATATACATAATTATACTAAAAATAATGTATAAAACCCAGTCATATCGCGTTTTCATTAGTTCATAAAGTAAAAAAGATCCTAGTATAGCTCCAGCAGTTCCGGCTGAAGCCATGAACATAAAAACTCTAATATCAGGGATTTTAAGCTTTAAATATCTGTACCCTGAAGTTATAGAGGTTCCTATGGCAGAAGTTAAACTTATTCCAGCTGCGTACTGAATAGGCAAACCTATGAATATGGTCAAAAGCGGCGTAAGTATTACAGCGCCTCCCAAGCCTAAAAGCCCTCCTAACAAACCTGCCATATACGCGCAAACCAGCACAATAAAAATTTCAAACAAAACGGTAATCATCATACAACCCTCGGAATTATAGCTATTGCAATCATAAGATTTAACAGCGTTATAGCTGCAAGTGCGATGTATAACCTGTCTTTTTCAACTATAAACCTTACGAGGTTGACTGCAACCATTATTATAGGTATTGCAATCAGAATCAAAAGACCTGTAAGTATAAGGCTCAGTCCATCTAGTTTCATATCGTACATGAACACTTTGTTTATGCTGAACAGAGAAGTGTCAACACCAAAATTGAGGTTAACTATTCTGTTTATAGGTATACCCATACCTTCTCCATGCAAGAAAAGAAGGAACAAGCCTACTATCAAAAATGCTGCTGTAATGATAACACCATACTTTAAAACGGTGCTGGTTATATCTATAAATTTTTTTTCTGTTGCATTAGGCCGTTCCGCTTGAGTAAGGTAAACGCTCAGCGTACTGTCGTTTATCTGGTTATATTTTCTACCAAAAACCAAGTATAGAGAAATTAGTATGCCTATTCCGATAATCAACGAAACTATATTCCTTTCCATAGAAGTGATCGGAAGTATGCCCTCCCTACCCAGCCCTCTGACGATCATTCTTATTCCAAGGTAAGAAAGGATAGCAACAAAAAACCATCTTATCTGCCTGTTTGTAACATGAACGAGCATCCTTGTTCCTATTCTTGCCCCTAATAGGACGCCTATCGCTGTACATGCAGCTACAACTGGAGTAATATATCCAAAGAACCAGTAGAGAGAACCGCTAGTTGCGGCTGTAACGCCTATCATAAAATTGCTCGTAGTCGTTGACACTTTCATAGGTATATTCATACCCCAGTCCATTCCAAGAACCTTTAAAGCTCCTGAACCTATACCTAAAAGCCCGCTCATTATTCCTGCAAAGAACATTATTATCCACCCGAGCCACCATCTTACCCCCCAGTATTTGTACCACATTTTTAACGCCTGATCATAGCATGTTCCATAAAGTCTAAAGATCCTTGTTGTCTTATCAGGTTTCCTGACAGGGGGAAGCTCGCACGTGCTTCTCTGAATTGTAGGTACAATTGAAAAGATTAACATGGCTCCAAAAAGCATGTAAATTATCCATGTTAATCTGTGTGAATATGTATAATTTGCTAGCAAAGAACCTATTATTGCACCAGCCGTTGTTGCAGTTACGAGGCTTATTCCTATCCTGTCATTTGCTAATCTCTGTTTAACGTACACGCTAGCAGATCCGGCAGAAGTGGATATCGAAGAAATCAGCGATGCTCCAGTTGCATATTTTATTGGTATGCCAAAGAAGAGAGTTAAAAGAGGGGTTAAAACGACGCCTCCCCCTAAGCCTGCCAGAGCCCCTATTATTCCTGCTATAACAGCGATGAATATCAGCTCTGCCATCCATAAAATTATCGAATATATAAAAACCAATTTAGGGCGGTGGGATATATTCGTCTTCCCTTGCTGCCATTTCTTTTATTTCTTTCAAGAGCTTTTCGTCGTTTAAAATAGCATCCAAAGCTTCTTTTTTATTACCATAGTTTAAAACGCTCCTGAAAAGGGCTTTTCTGAAAGCTATGGGGGTTTCCTCAACGTAACCCCTTGCATCTATCCTTACTCTTGGGAAAAGCTGCATGAGCTTCTTTGCCTGTTCTTCGGTTACTTCAACATCAATAATCTTTAACGCGCCCCCAAACAGATCCTTTATTTCTTTTTCAAGCTCTGTTCCTCTTATCTGCTTAAGCCTTTCCTCATCTAGCACTAGGCCTATTTTGTAAACCATCTATTCCACCTCCACCTCAAGCTCGTTTTCCTTTTGCATAAGGTACTTTTTGTTAACAAATGGATAACCGAAAACGCGCCACCATTTTACTATAGCCTCATAAACTTCAGGCCTGAATATAACAGATGGAGGCTTGATCCCTTCGGCTATGAGCCCCCTAACAAAGCTCCCGCTGAACCGTTGAGCTTCACTGTGACCGCAAGTTTCGCTATATGTTATTTCATTGCATTTAGGGCAGTAAAAGAATTCCTGCATGTTAACAGGCCTTATTTCAAGACCTTTTTCCACATCATAGGGAGGCGCATCGAAGCCATAGCTGGGAAGCCCCTTTGTCCATAGAGCCTGCGTTGAATATGGATCGAAGTAGTCTCCGGCAGCTGCATGATCTCTCCCAAACATATGGTGAGTGCAACCCATGTTCTGCCTTATTATTCCATGAAGCAAAGATTCTAGCGGTGCGCCGTACCTCATATCCCAGAGCGTGAACGAAACCATATGCCTTTCTGGCTTTATGTATCCGTACTTGTTTACAGCCTCATGTCCTTCAAGAATTGCTTCATCTACAAAGTCACCTATCCTTTTTGCACCCACTATGGCGTTTACCAGTATTCCCCTGCAAGGTTCTACATCTCCCATAAAGGCAGCCTCTTTCATAAGATGTTCATGTCCCGTGTGAGGAACGTTCCTTGTCTGATGAGCTATAACTGTTCTCCAGTTTCTTTTCGAAAACTCCTCCCTAGACATCTCAGGAGTGTACCAGAACCTGCTGTAGGGTTCTTTAAACTTTGGCTCTTTCGTAATGTACACTTTCCCTGCTATCGCAAAACCGCTCATGTTGCGGTATATGCTAAAACCTGGATGCTTTTCATCTAGCGGCTTCTTCAGAGCATCGGCATTCTTTTCAGGTGTTCCAAACGTTTTTACAGCAAGCTCTTCAGGATCGAACTCCCACATCTCCTCAACGTCTATGTAAGCAAAAGGTTTTCCTTTCAGCCTAAGATAAAGCCTGTCGCCTTCTTTGAGCTGTATCTTTCTAATTTTATCTTTATCGGCATCAAATATTATCGGGAATGGAAATATATATCCATCAGGTAGCCTCCTGTATTTTAATACAGAGTCAACATCTTCTTTTGTCATGAACCTGTCCAAGGGACTAAAAAATCCATAACATATTGACATTATTTCCCTGTAAACGTTCCTTATCGGGGCTCCTGATTTTTTATCAATTTCAGGCGTTATATCGTAAACGGGCACCCCTTTCAGTTCATGCTCTTTTTTATCGATATTTTTTACAAGCTTTCCTCCGTATGGCTGAGGGTTGCTAATGATGAGCTTCATTCGGGTCGCCTCAGATCAACAACTGGAACTGTCCAAAGCTTCCATGTGCCTGTTTTCGCATCGTACTTTGAATTAACGAAAACTCTCCAGTTATCGTCATCAAGTGCTGGAAAATCGCTCCTTACGTAGTATCCAGGCCACCTTGTTTCCTTTCTGAAAAGCATGTGGTTTACTACGGCTTCAGCGGTAAGTATCCTGTGCCAGAGCTCCCATGTTCTGAGAAGCTGATGATAGTCTTCAGCAACCGCATAATTAATGAAATCTTCCTTAAGGTACGTTAGTAGTTCCTGGGCCCTGAGCAACATCTGTTCGTTGGTAGTGTACCATGAACCCCAGCCTCCAGCATATTCATCCATGAGCTTCTGGAGCCTAGCCATCCCTTGGTCGTACCACATCATGTTCGATGACACCTTTCCTCCAGTTATCATCCTCTTGTTTCTGTTGTACCTCTCAATGGGCTCAAAGATCTTTACTGTAAGCTTTTCAACTTGAGAGCTGTCAGGCGATACCTTCTCGTCGCTGTGCTCTTTAATGTACCTTACAGCCGATTTTGCGGCTATCCTCCCTTCTGTAAATGATCCTGACGAGAATTTGTGAGGGCTCGCCCCGCATGCATCGCCGGCTAGGAACAGGCCATCCAATGTGCTCATCCTGTTGTATCCCCAGCTGTAACTTGTTCCCCTTTCATCCGCAGAGCCAGCTTCCTTTATTAATATATCCTCGGGACCACTTGCCCACGCTCCGCACTCTGTAGCGTGAGAACCCATGACGTAGGGCTCTGAGGGAAGAACCTCTGAAGGCGACTTTATAGGATCTATGTTCTGCCCAGCCCAGAGTATAGCTTGGGTTATGGTCATGTCTAGAAAATCTTCCCATCCAAGCTCTTCGTTCTTTTCTGTTAGAACCTGTTCTGTATGAAGATATATTGGCCCCCTTCCCTGTCTGAGCTCAAGGAGGCTGGAGTAAACCCTCAAGTTTGTTGGTGTGGGGAAAGCGTCAACGTACTTAAATTTTCCGTCGTAAAGCTTTTTGAGCTCTTCTTTATGAAGAGAGAATGGGTCTTGTCCATATGCGTTTGTCTGTTTTGCTTTGAGCATTAACTGCCATGCGCCCACAGGCCCGTATCCGTCTTTGTACCTTGGGACAGAGAACCTTGCTTCCATCATGGTCATTACGGCTCCAGCTTCTATGAGAAGCCCGTAAGAAGACCCGCTTGACCAGTGAGGGTACCATGTCCTGCCTTTACCTTCAGAAGTTGATCTGGGTCTGTAGATCTGGGAACCGCCTCCAGCTGAGACTATTACAGCTTTTGATCTGAAGACGTAAACTCTTCCATCTCTAACGTTAAATCCGATGGCTCCAGCAACCCTGTT
>CAYFFZ010000049.1:0-6969 GCA_964342655.1 uncultured Nitrososphaerales archaeon | reverse complement strand
GGTTCAGTTGAGGGCGAGGAGGCTTTCTGAAGATTACTATTATTATTAAAAAGGAACCTGCGGACAGGCCTATAAGTTATTCGGCCGCAAAAGGAATTTAAAAAAGCGAGGAAGTTTGACCGCTAAAAGGGTGAATGACATTAACCAGCAATATAGACTATACGGAATTACAAGCCAGTTAAACGGGCAGTTTATTTTTATTTCATGCTTTTGTTCCTATAAAAAACAATTTTACGATACTTACTATTATTCATTATAATACAATATTTAATAATGAGCCGTTAAAATATATGTTTTGTGCAGACGCCCGACGTGGCAGAATTTGCAGAGCTACTCGTGAAAAACGGAGCCACAATAATAATTGGGGCTGGCGTGTCCCGTGAGTTAGGCTATCCTCTCAGCCATGAGCTGGCTGCTTCCTTGGCCCAGGACTTTGGAGTTAACGCGGATACTCTTGAGTCCGTTGTGAAGGCCATACTCGATAAGGGGGTAAATAGAGAAGAAATCGTGAAGAGGATAAGGGAAATATTAGAAGAAAAAGAAAAAGAAGCATTAAAAACATACCAGCTAAGCAACCCCTACTTTCTGCTGGCTAAAACTCTGAGTTCCCTCGTAGCATATTGGAAAAATAACGGGATGCGCCTGGCTGTAAATATTATAACAACTAACCTTGATAGGGAGTTAGAAGGCGCTATTAAAAAAGAATTTGATAAAGACCCATCAGAATTCAGCATAATAGTAAATAAAGATGATTATTCAAAACCGATTAACTCCTACGTTCAAATATATAAAATACGGGGCGACATTTTTGCTGAAGACAGTAGCGAAAGGGGTTTAATTGTTCTCACTGAGGATGATTTGAAGTCATCGGAAAGCTACAGAAAAGCCCTTTATAGTAAAATAAAAGGAGCAGGTGTTGAAAAACCTTTGCTAGTCCTGGGGTATAGCTTCAAGGATAAGAGCATGCAAATAGTTTGTGAAGAAGCGGAAAAAGCTCTTGGAAGCGTACCAACTTTTTACGTTAATCCTGAAGTAAAGCCGAATATAAAAGGGGCTACAACATTTCCAGTTACTTCTTTGGAATTTCTTAATGAGCTTATGGACTATCTTAGCACAAATAATGGATTCGTGGACCTTTCGGCGTACATAGATTATGGAATCGAGCTGATCGTCGACGAAGAGCTGAAGAAAGCGGTGGAAGATGCCAAGAGAAAACGGGTGCCAGTAGTCATACACGGCCACAGATATTCTGGAAAAACTCTGACTGTACTGAGGGCTAAGAAGAAAGGAATAATACCTCAAGATTATTTGCACGTTGAGCTCTCAAAGCACCCAATAAACATATATTATATAGAAAGCATAAAGGAGAAATTGAAGAGTAATACGATAATTGAAGGGAGCAGCTATCAGATTAAGTTTTTGATGGGCAAAGAGAAAAAGGAAAAACGGCTTTCGATAATTTTCGGAAAGGGCGAAGAGCAGAAGAAAAGCTGGATTCCAGAAGACAGCATAATTGTTGAACATAAAATAGCGCCAGAAGATGCTGAAAGGCTTTTTGACTATTTTTCCGAACTTGTAGCTAAAAAACATAGAGGTGAAGCAGGATATACAGTAGAAAAGATCAAAAATAAAAAGGATCACCTGCTGGAGCTGGCGAGCTATGGAGGCTCCCCGCTTAGCGGTAAAGGGCTTTTAATTCCCCCGTTGCTGATAAAGGTTATCGAAGATTATGCCGATAAGGATTTTGAAGAGCTTAAAAAAATAAAAAGCCTAGAAAAGGATAACGAAAAACTTCTTTTCGAGTCATTCGGTCTGAGCTTACCAGAAGCAGTAACTACAAGCGTAGATATTGGAGAACTCTTAAACGATCTTAAAAAAATAGTGTTACCTATTCTTTCAGAGATCCTTGTGCCGGCTGCAATTGGGTTACTTGGTATCTCTTTTGTGATTCATTTTTATAAAGAAAATAAAGATTTAGGCCTCCGGAAGTACATTCAGCTGTACAAGGCGTGGAACGAATACCCATTGGAGAAGAGGATGATTTTATGTGAAAAGCTTGACGAAAAATACGGCCTGAATCCCGGCGAAAGCTTCAGCTTCCTTTCGTCTTGGTTCTCTCCAAGAGCAACTGAAAGGGAGTACGATGAATTCATGTCGAAGCTTGAAAAAGTACTCACAGACGACTTCTTACAAAGGCTCAATGAAACCATAGGAAAGGTGCCTGAGCTGGAGAACGAAATACTGAAGATAAAAGAAAGGGTGGACGGTATTTTGAAAGAAATTGAAAGCCTTAAGGAAGAGCTCAAGGTTCTGAAAGCCGCTTTGCCCTTGTTGGAAATAAAAAACGAAGAACAGCTGAAGGAAGAGCTTGGAATAAAGTTTTCTGTAGATGAGAAGGTACACGATGATGAATTTAAAGCGATAGAGGAGCAAGTCATGAAAGCGCTGGAAAGCCCTCAAAGCGAGGATGTTCCGAATATAATAGTCATAAAGGGCGAGTCCGGCACAGGAAAAACAGTTCTAGCTTACAGAGTCTTGTCTTACTTAATGCGGTTAAGCAAATCGGAAAAGCTGAATGGCTTGAAGTTCTATAAAGTGATAAGGCCTGATGCAGGATTTACAGATGATTCAAAAGCCGTATACTTCATGGACGATTTCAGTTACAATGAAGACTGGTATAAGATATTTGATATTAATTTTATGAGTTCTAACAAACCAAACGGCCCTGTAATAGTTTCTGTTGTGAATTTTAGGTACGAAGAAATGCTTCGCAAAATTGAACAGTACTACAAGCATAATGTTGCTAAGCTGGAAAGTATTAAGAAAAAAATAAAAGTATTTGAAATAGGGAAAGCTCGATATGATGAATTAGCCGTCATCTATGATTCCCTTCTAAAGGATTTAAATTTATCAGAAGAAGCCAAGCAAGTTCTTGAAGAAGTTAAAGATAAAGTAATAGATAAGGCGGAGGGTATACCAGTGATCATCAGGTTCTTCTTTGACCAGCTGAAGAATGTTGAAATAAATAAAGAAACCGTTCGTAAAATGGTAAAAAACATTGAGGCTGATCCTGAAGGCTATGTAGCACAGAGGTTAATAGATTCCTACCTTGCAGATGTTGCAGACGATGAGGAAAAGCTAAGGTACATGCTTGCCCTCCTCAAGGTTCTCAGCAAAGGCAACGTATTCATTACGGCTTTGGACAGGCCAAAGGGAGAAAGCGTTTTTTCAGATATAATAAGAATCCTCTGGAATTCTGGGTACCTAACTTCAGTTGAAGTTAAACTACCGCTCTTCGAGCTGGATTATTACGGAAAAATACGCCCCATCCATCCTTCTGTTCAGATTGCCGTCGATAGAATCATTGAAAGGTTAGGAGGCCTGGAAAGCCGTGGAACGAAATTTATAGATAATTTCGCAGATATTATGATGCGCAGATTTGGCTCAATAGAGCTCACAAGCGAAGTAGATGAAGCTGAAGAATACATTAAGAAAAGTTATGAAGAGCACTTGCGCATTGTTCTTAGCGGAGGAGCAGCCCAGCCAATATATACGATTCCTACTTTTTATATGCTAAACAATAAAGAACAAAATGAGCACATAAATGAATTTATTAGGTATATAAATGCATCACTTAGCAAATATAAAAATAAGAACGTACCCGCATTGCTCTTAGCTTTTACATATGAATTTTTTAATTATTTTGTGCTGAACATATATAAAGACTTAGTAAAGGAACCGATTAAAGAGCTGCTGGCTGCGCTACTGAAGTCAGGCAACGAAGAAATCAGGCTAAGAGTGATGTCAGAAATTGGTTATCTTATTGAAAGCGGGGTGATAAAAAAGGACGAAGCCGCAGAATTCAAGCAATATTTTATCGAGCTTTTGAAGTCGGATAACGAAGACACCAGGTCAAGTGCTTGGTGGGATGTCTTCTCTTTAATTGAGAATGGCATTTTAACTAAGGATGAAGTGATAAACTTAAAACAGTATCTTATTGAGCTTCTAAAATCAGAGGATGTTTGGATCTGGATGATCTTAGAATCTTTCATCGATGAAGGCATAATATCAAGAGAAGAGATATTAAGCTTAAAACAATATTTTATTGATCTTCTGAAGTCAGAAGACGAAAAAACTAAATTGGAGGCATTGAAACTTGTTGATGATTTTATTCACGATAATATCATATCAAGGGAAGAGGTACTAAGCTTAAAACAATATATTAATGAGCTTTTAAAGTCTGGTGACGAAACAATCAGATTAAAAGCTTGGGAGTACATTATTATAATGTATTCAAGTGATATAACAACGTTTATTAACGAAGTCGTTATGCCAGAAGGTACAATAGCAAAATATAAACAATACTTTTTTGGTTTGCTTAAATCTAATGATCCGGAGATCAGATCAGAGGCTTGGGAAATTCTTAATGATCATGTTATTATATCAATAACAAGGGACGATTCTAAATTTTTCATTGAACTTCTGAAATCAAACAACATAAAAGTTAGAATCGACGCTTGGTCAAACATCGATAATCTAATTGAAGATAATATAATAACGAGAGATGAGGCAATTAGCTTGAAGCCCTACTTTATTGAGCTTCTTAAGGCGGATGACATAGAAATCAGATCTTATGCCTGGTCAAATATTAATTATCTAATTGAAAATGGTATTTTAACCAAGGATGATGTTATAAATTTAAAACAGTTTTTCATCGAGCTTCTTAAATCAAACAACAAGTCGCTTAAGTCGAAAGCCAAAGAACATGTTGAGGACTTGATTAAGCATGGCATACTTTTGCCAGACGAAGTGGCGAACTTATAGAATTAGCCTTACCCTACGCTTAAACATTGGCGTTAATTTTCTCTTTTTATAATTGGCAATATCATACCTCTTATGACTAAAATATTGCTAGTAAAGTGCAGCTACGGCAGCGGCGTAAACATCTGGCTGTAGTTGGTGGCGGTTTTATGGATAGGCTACCTTGTAATGCCTGGAAAAGTGATGAGCGTTCATGAGCTATCCAATTGGCTTTTTGTATATGGTGTCAGCTACATTGAGGCATTCATTAAGCTTGGCCTGCATAAAGCATATTTGGCGGGTATAGGCTTCTCGATGGGATGGAGATTTTATTATCATGCTGGCACCATCGGTATATTGACCGCAAAGAGAGTTGAGAAACGATGAGTAATAGAGCAATAACGCCGCCTGACCAAAAGAGTTATAGGCAATAAAAAATTATTAAAATTTATTGCCGTTCACAAAAAATTGGTTGGAAGAACTCGTAGCTGAGTACCTAATTTTAAAAAATTATTCTACAGAAACCAATGTGGCACTAGGTTCGTCAAAAAATAGAAAAAGGAATGAGGACAAAAAAAGAGGTGGAGGAAGGAATGAAGCTGATGTGCTGGGTTTTAAAGTAATTGGTGATAAACTTATTATTGTGCACGCTGAATGTATGGTACAGCTTTATGGAGAAATAGACAAAGATTATAAGAAGATAATAAGTAAATTTAAACCTAAGAATGAAAAAGAGATAGAAAAATTAGCTAAGGATCGTTACAAAAGTGAGCTAAAGCTCGACGAAAAAAAGCTCTTTTTTGTTGTTTGGCATCCTAAAAATGAGTATGAAGAACTTAAAAAGAAACTACAAAAGAAGAATAAAATAAAATTAGTAGACTTTAAAGATTTAACTTACTGCATTTTAAAAGCTATAGACGAATTTATCGAAAAGCGCAAAGCTTTAGGGCTTGTAAAAAAAGATTTTAACCCACAAGCCATATTTTCAGCTATTCCAGATGGGCTCTGGTTGCTGAAGACAATAAAATCGCTTGACTATGTCAACCTTATAAAATATGACGAAAACCAGCAAATAAAATGTGAACTGGAATTACCATAACCTGATGGAGTAAGTTTCTAAAAGAGCGGTTCAAAAAAGGGCATAACAAAGTGCAGAACAAACATTTTTAAAGTTTTACTTGTATTTCCTTAAGCACTTAAAAAACAAAATTATGTTAAAAAATCTTTTGTAAACAGGATAGAACACGCAAAGGATCAAACGCTAGCCATAAAATACTTAGAAGAATGGTAGGTTATGAGAACAAGCCAGCATGCAAACTTTATCCCGTGAAAACCCCAACTATAATTATGTTGCCTTTCTTGAGTACTTGGTATTATTTTGGGCAATAATTACTTATCCCCATCACTTGCCTTCCGTTAATGGAAAATTACCATCATCAACAATATTTTATCTTAAAATCAGGGCAATTATAACAGTAGCGGGCGGTACGGTTAAATATTTTTATAACAGTAGCGGAGGTGCCTTAAACCCCCTCAGCAAGGTTGTTATTTTTTTATCATGTTAAATTACCTTTTTATAAAAGCCTCGCCGTTTTCAAAGACGCCAACTATCTTTATGTAAATTCCATCACCGTCATTCATCGTTACAATTTAGTGTTAGCGAAAAAGGTAGCTTGCTATCCTTTAGGCTAGCTTGGCCTATCCTCACTTCTGTGGCCAGATGAAGCTTAAAATTTTTCCAATCCTAAGCAGCGGTTTGAGGATTTATTGGCTTCATTATTTCAAGCAGCGTAGGCAGGCCGGCTAGCCTTTCCTTGCACATAACTCTAAGCTGGTAGAAGTATTAAGTGCACTCATGTAATCGGCTTCCGTTCATGGCTTATAGTTCTCTGAGTTATTTCTTTCACAAGCGCTTTTATTTAGTCGTGCGTTGCATCGCTGAGGTTTGCTTTTATTTTTATCATTATGTTTTTCAGATAGTAAATATATTTAGCAAATCTGCTGACGCTTTGCCCTTGATTTCGAGCTGGTTTACGTATTCAAGTGCCCTATCGTTTTCAGGTATTCTGCTAGTAATATGTTATTTTGATCAAGCTTGAACCCTATAACAAGAGTCCCGCGGGCCGGATTTGAACCGGCGACACTCCGGTATCTGTGAGCCTGGTAGGC
>CAYFFZ010000048.1:0-7261 GCA_964342655.1 uncultured Nitrososphaerales archaeon | reverse complement strand
TGCGAAAATAAAATTGAGAAAGAGCATGTCAAAAACATTAATATGCTAAAAAGATAAAACCCAATATCGAATGAAAACTAAGGTAATTACACTTACAATTTTAGGCTTCATCCTTGCGTCTTTGCTCTTCATAAGCTTATCCATATTTACATTATCTGTTGGAGACCTTTACGCTCACGCACACCCGGCGATGAGCATCAATGATTTTTCATATCTTATTACTATAGCTTATTTTGTAGGAATGCCTCTAGGGAAAGTAATAGGGAGAGTTTTTGGCATGCATAGATACCCATCAGTTTCTGTATTTTTGCTCGTAGCGTTTATCGCCATAACAATTCCCATCACATTTCTGACCTCCAATTTTTATCTTCTTATATTTTTAAGGGTTGTTCAGGGGACTTCAACGTTTTTGATGGAAATTTTTTCGATTGAGTACTCAAAAATCCTCGATTTTGAAAAAAGGATAATTCCTTCCACGATTTCAATAGGCGGAATCCCATCAGGGGTAGCGCTTGGAAGCTTCTTAGTTCAGTACATATCTCTAAAAAACCTTCTGCTTCTGGATATCGCAATCATATCGGTTGGAATTCTCTTCTCCTTGTTATTAAATAACATGAATAACGACGCTCCAGCCGAACTCAGCATAAAGAAAAAAGCTCGCCATAATTTCAAGAATCCGTTAACTTGGTTTATGGGATTGATCTGGATGTCCATAGCTGGATTTAATCTGAGCTTGGCGGTAATTCTCCCGCTTTATTTGGAACATGAAGATCCGAAGCTTATCATTTCTGCGATGAACATATTCGGCTATTCAGCTGCGATCTTTACTTTTGTCGGTGGATTAATAGCTTACTTGATCTATGAAAGAATTAAGAGGCAGTCTGCAGTAATCCTGATCCCCGTTATATCCTATATCTTTACAGCCATAGGTTTTTTAGTGATAATTCTATACGGAACGCTTTATATTCAAAGCGCAATTTTATTGGTAAATATAGAAGCGATGTGCATAGGTATTATTTATACGGTTCCAAAAGAACTTTTCGGGGAAGCTAATTACGCAAATGCTACCTGGGAATTTTCTTTTATAGGTAGCACGGGCCATATCATTGTACCGTTGATTCTGATCCCGCTTTCTTACTCTTATGGTTTTAGGTATGTTTTTATGATATATGCAGTTTACCCCGTAATTGCGTCGCTATTATTTTTAAGAATAAGGTCGTATACATATAAGGGGTAATTAGTATGGCGAGTTTACGAGATGCCATAAACGCGCTTGGCAATGATCTGCTTAGAATAAAAGATAGGTTTTCAACCGACCTAGAAATTTCTGCATTTACAAACGTTGTACAAAGGAAAAATGGACCGGCTTTGATGTTTGAGAATGTGGATGGTTATAAAAACCCCGTTCTTATAAATCTTTTTGGAACCGAGGAAAGGTTAAACAGAATACTGGGAAAAACCATAGAAAACGTAAGGTCAGAATTCGAAGAGATTTTGGAGCTTATGACCAGAAAACCAGGATTGTCTGAAGGGTTAAGGTTATTCTCAAAAATCAAAAATTTCGGTACAGATACTGTAAGTTCAGGGCCGGTCAGAGAAAAAGAGCTTGAAGGTTTGAGCGAAATACCAATATTGAAAACATGGCCAAAAGATGCAGGTAAATATATCACGGCGCCGGTAGTCATAACTAAAGATCCGGAAACCGGCACTTATAATGCAGGGACATACAGGATGCAGGTGTTTGATGATAAAACTACTGGTATGCACTGGCAAAGGCAAAAAACCGGTTATAATCACATGATGAAAGCTAAAAAGCTTGGCAAAAAACTTGATGTGGCCGTTGTTATAGGCGCTCATCCTTCAGTGTTTTTTTCAGCAGTTTCACCTCTTCCAGAAGGGATAAACGAGCTGGCTTTTGCCGGGTATCTGATGAGAGAAAACGTGAAGGTAGTTAAGGGAGAAACTGTAGATCTCTATTATCCTGCAGAAGCTGAAATCGTGCTAGAAGGTTACGTGGATCCGGATGAGTTAAGAGAAGAAGGACCTTTCGGTGATCACACCGGCTATTATTCTCCTCCTGAAAAATATCCTGTTTTTCATATTAACAAGATTTACGCAAGAAAGGACTTTATATACCATTCTACTGTAGTGGGAAGATTTTGGAACGAAGACGTAGTTATTGGACATGCTATCGAAAAGATGTTCCTGCCCTTGATAAAGCTGTTCATACCGGAATTAGTAGATCTATTTTTACCTGAAGAAGGGGTTTTGAACGACATAGCTTTTGTGTCGATAGATAAAAAATATCCAGGGCAGGGAATCAAAGCTGGAATGGCAATCCTGTCTCAGGGACAGCTTATGTTTACAAAATACGTTGTGATAGTTGATAAGGACATAAACGTTAGAGACAGAAAACAGGTTTTGTGGGCTATAGCAACTAGGACTGACCCATCAAGAGATGTTTTGATAGTACCAAAAGCCCCCGCAGATTCTTTGGATCACGCCTCTTTTTTGCCAAACTTATCGGGCAAAGTGATAATAGACGCAACCGTTAAAACTAAAGAAGAAGGAATAGCTAGGGACTGGCCAGATAAAATTGAAATGGACGAATATGAAATATTAAAGGGAAGAATTGAAAAATATGGATTCTAAAATATTTTTGTTCCTTAGGTTTATAAAAATTGAACATACAGTTTTCGATCTGCCGTTTGTATTTATTGGAATATCGTTTGCAATCCTTGGAATCAGGGTTGACTCGGCATTAGGCTTGAAAATTTTGTTCATAATAATTGCTGCAGTTCTTGCTAGGATTTCTGGTATGACGTTAAACAGGATAATAGATTATCAGTTGGATAAAGAAAATCCAAGAACCAGTAAAAGGGAACTTGTGACAGGTAAAATTAAACTTTATCAGGCAAAAATTATAGCAACAGTTTCATCAATTCTTTTTGTGATGGATGCTTTCTATCTGAATTTACTTGCAGGTTTACTATCGCCGTTGGTTCTTCTTTCCTTTTATCTTTATCCAAAAACAAAAAAGTTGCCAGCCGTATCTCATTTTATACTCGGGATTTCAATTGGGATCATTGTTCTTGCAGGCTATGTAGGGTTGAGAGCTTCTTTTCCTTCTACGTGGTATCTCTACGGATACTCGCTTTTTACGGCGCTCTGGATAGCCTCGTTCGACATAATTTACCAAAATCAGGATCGAGAATTTGACATGACAAAGGGAATAAAGTCAATACCTTGCCTGACAAAAGGCAAGATATTTTTTCCGATCGCGTTCGTCAACATTACAGCGTCAGCAATTCTGATAGCCAGCAGCGTGGGAACATTTAACTTAATTACTAATTCGATAGCCTCGTTGATACTTATGAATTCTTTACGTTATGTTTATAAATACGATGCGGATAAATTTTTTAAAAAGTTCTACCTGCCTGTGCCTTTTATAATACTTTCTGGATTGATATTTCAATTATTCTTAGCATAGAAAGCCATCATTTAACCTGCACGTTCACCGCATAAATAAACAACTTTTTCTGAAAACAAAACCAAGTCGATCAAAAATGATTAGATTGCCATTTCAAGCCACTTGGATTATATATCTGCTTCATTTTTATTCTTAAAAAAGCTTTTGTTATTATAAAAAACTTAATTATGTGGTTTTTATAAATATAAATTTGTAAATTGTTCGAGAGTATAGAAAGGATTTTTGCAAAAAAATGGATAGCGGGCCCCACAATTGACGATGCTGTAAACGTTGTGAGAAAGCTTAACGCGAAAAATGTTGGCGCCATACTAAATTATCTTGGAGAAGAATTGAAAGATGAAAATGAAATAACGGCTAACGTTGAAAACTACTTTGAGCTAATAGATGAAATAGCTGAAAAGAAGCTGATCAGCGATATAGCTGTTAAGCCGACACAGATTGGCCTTAGCGTGAGCTATGAAAAGGCCAAAGAAAACTATCTAAAAATATTGAGGTATGCAAAGGTTAACGATGTCTTTGTATGGCTTGATATGGAAGCTTCCAACTATGTTGAGCCTACTATAAAGCTATATTTTGAAGGTTTACTCGTCTCGAGGGAAGGGATAGCAATCCAGTCCTATCTGAAGAGAAGCAACAAAGACGTTGAAGATATAGTGAAAAGGAACGGCGTCGTTAGGCTCGTAAAAGGGGCATACAAGGAGCCTCCCGAAATAGCTTATACGACTTGGAAAGAAAAGACGGAAAATTACAGGAGGATAATGCATTACCTGTTTGAAAACGCTGCAGAGTTTACCATAGCAACCCACGACACAAAGCTCGTTAAGGAAGCCGTTGAGCTCAATAAACAGTTCAACAAAAACGTAACTATAGCAATGCTGCTGGGAATAAAGAACAAGTTCATCTTTAATTTAAACGAAGGCAACGTTAAAAAAGCGCTTTACGTTCCATACGGAGAAAAATGGGTTGATTATGCCAGGAGGAGGTTCAGGGAAGCCAGCAACATAATACTAGTTCTTAGGTCTCTGTTTGAGTTTTAAAAATTACTTTTCTAGAAGATCTTTATATCCGTGGTAAGCTTTTTTGGCTATATCTAAGTTTATCTGAATTACGTTTGAAGATTTGTCGCTCAGAGCGTCTTGAATAGCCTTCTCAAGAAGACGTTCATCCCCTCCCAGCTCTCTTACTAGGAATCCAAAAACAGCTGAGTTTGAAGCGACCCTGGGCTCCCTTAACTTGCCCTTTGAAGCTTCTTCAGCTATCTTTGTAGCGGGCAGATAGTAAACTTCTCCGTTGGCTTGTATTTTTTCTTTTATAAGGGTTGAGTTGATGATAACTTTGCCTCCTTTCTTTATCTTTTCAACAGCATACATGCCAAGGGCGTCAAGCACGTTTGCTACGTCGAAGTCATGCGGAATCGGGTTTAGAACTTCTGTATCGCTTGCTACAACGACGCTTTCAACATAGCCTCCCCTCGTCTGAGGCCCATAGTTTGGCACGCTGGTTGCTTTGTAGCCAAGATTTATGAAATACCAGCCGAGCATCTCACCGAGCTCAACAACGCCCAGGCCTCCCCTTCCCGAGTTGATTATCGATATCTTCATTTTTTGTCAACCCCATAAACGTCCCTGCAGAGCCCTGGAGGATAAACCTTCACTCCGACGTCGTGCACGTACTTCTTTGAGTCCAGGATAGTCATCTTCCAGTTCACGTTACAGGTTCCTATGAACTCTACAAAGCTGAACCCTCCCATAAGCTGGGTTTTGAAAGCGTTCAGGACTGCTTTGTAGGAGTCCATTGCCTCCTTTGAAGAGTACATGACCCTGTCCTTTGTGTATATCGGCTTGGGCGTTATCACAACCCTTTTAAGATAAGATATCTGCGGGAACGCTGATAAGACTTTGCAGGCATCTATAGGCGGTCCCATCTGCTTTATGTCTCTGCCAAAAGGCGTTGTTGTTGTCTTCATCCCTTCGGGGGTAGTTGGAGCCATCTGCCCTCCTGTCATACCGAAGACCATGTTGTTGTACATGAATATCGTTATTGGTATGCCCCTGTTAGCGGCGTGCATGAGCTCAGCTATTCCTATCGATAAAGCGTCGCCGTCCCCCTGAATGCCAAAAACGACTTTGTCCTTTTCGAGAAGCTTGATTGCTGACATTATAGCAGGGGCTCTCCCGTGCGGCGCCTGAACGTAATCAACATTCAGGAATTTATAGGCCAAAGTTGAACATCCTACTGAACCTACCATTATTGCTTTTTCAGTTATACCGAGCTCGTCCAGAGCCATTCCTATGAATTTAAGCAGAAGCCCGTGTTCGCAGCCGGGACAGTAAGTGGTTACTCCATTTTCGAAAATGCTTGAAAACTGCTTTACCTCCATGCTTCAACCACCTCCTCAACGTCAGGTATGTAACCGCCGAGATATGGCAAAACTTCAACGTCCCTCCTTGTAATGCGCGTTATCTCCTGGGCTAACTGTCCCTCATTCATTTCAACGGATACGATCTTTTTCGCACGCGAAGAATGTTTCAAAAGGCCATCCTTATCTAACGGGCTGAGGGTTATAGGCCTGAACAGCCCAGCTTTAACCCCTTCTGCCCTTAACCTCAAGACTGCTTCTTTCGATATCCTCGCTGAAATACCTATAGCTATGTAGAGCACGTCTATTTCTCCATCGCACATAAAGCATTCCGACTCAGCTATCTTTTCAATTTCCTTCTGTTTCTGCAAAAGCCTTTCTTTGTTTGCCTTAAGTTCAGGGGGATCAAGGTATATGCTGTTTATTATGTGCCTCTGGCCGTAGTTTCTGCCCCTTGCTGCCCAGTCAACATTCGGTTTTACAACGTAAGGTGGATCCCATTCAACGGTATCATACATGTGAACTATAAGCGCGTCAGTCAGCAGTATTACAGGGGTCCTGTAAGCGAACGCGAGCTCGAACCCTTTGTGTACGTGTTCCATTGACTCCTGTACTGTGTGAGGGGCAAGAACTATGGGCTTGACGCCTCCGTGCCCGAGCGAGTTCAAAACAAAAGATATGTCGCTCTGCTCGGGGGCGACGTTCCCGAGGCCTGGTCCTCCCCTGTTAACATCTATGATCAGAAAAGGGGCTTCAGAAGCATAAGCATAAGAGATGCCTTCTGCCATCAGGCTCAAACCCGGCCCTGATGTAGCCGTCATTGAAACGTATCCAGCGGCTCCTGCCCCAAAAAGCATGTTAACTGATTCTATCTCGCTCGCGCTCTGCAAGAAAACCTTAAACCATGGGTATTTCCCTTCGCCGTAAAGAACCGAAATGTTTTCCATTATTTCGCTGCTTGGGGTTATGGGATAACCGAAATAAGCTTCAAGCCCTGAACGGACTGCAGCTTCGGCTATAGCCTTAGCTCCCATTATCAACCTTTTCATTCTTCTTCACCTCGAGGATCGCGTATTCGGGGCAGACCCACCAGCATATTTTACAACCCGTGCATTCTCCTTTTTTCCCCATTTCGGAAAAAACAACGTAATGGTAGCCCTGGGAGTTAACGTTATCGCTGAGCGAAAGGTTCTGTTGAGGACAGGCGTTTATGCATATCTCGCACCCTTTGCACCGTTCAGTGTTGATGATTACCTCCCATTTGGAGTGCACAACCTGGTACATCTCTACAAATTATATTAAAAGCTTAATATTTATGTGTTTTTAATAAAATTTATTTTAAAAACAAGAATTTTTTTCAAAAAATTTCTCAAAATTATGAAAAAAATAATTTACTTAACTATATATACCAG
>CAYFFZ010000047.1:0-7427 GCA_964342655.1 uncultured Nitrososphaerales archaeon | reverse complement strand
GTCGACGTTTCAAACAAAAAAGTACTGCTGAGGGTTGATTTCAATTCTCCAGTTGAAAGGGAATCAAAAAAATTGATGGACACAAGCAGGATTAAAGCGCACATACCAACCATAAAAGAGCTCATCGAAAGGGGTAGCTCTGTTGTAATAATTACACATCAAGGAAGGCCAGGCGATGATGATTTTTCAACCCTTGAACTGCACAGGGATGCGCTTACAAACGAATTAGGCATAGATGTAAAATTTGTAAATGATATATTCGGTCCTTGTGCTTTGGACGAAATCAGAAATCTAAGTAGAGGGGAAGTTTTGATGCTGGATAACATAAGGTTAGCAGCTGAAGAGCTCATAGAAGCTTCACCAGATGCACAAAGCAGAACTTATTTGGTAAGAAGGTTAGCTCCTCTCTTTGATGTTTACATAAATGATGCTTTTGCTACCGCCCACAGGAGTCAGCCAAGTCTAGTCGGCTTTCCGATAGTTCTTCCATCTGCAGCCGGAAGGCTTATGGAAAAAGAGCTAGTCGCACTCTCAAAAATATTCAATATAGAAGAATCGCCTAAAGTTTTTTTGCTAGGGGGTGGTAAAGTCCTTGACAGCATAAGGATAATAGAAAATTTATCAAAAAAGAGGATTGCGGATCGCATACTTCTAGGCGGATTAGTTGCAGAAGTGTTTGCTCTAGCAAAAGGTGTAAACATTGGTGATCAGAACAAAAAAATTCTTGAAGCTCAAGGATTTTTGCCTCTGATACCCAGGGCAAGAAAAGTCCTTCTATCGGGTGCGCCAGTGGAAATCCCTGTCGATTTTATAGTTGAAGACAAGGACGGCATAAAAGAAAATTATGCGACCAATGTAAATGGTGTTATAAAAGATATAGGTCCAGAGACTATCAACGTGTATTCAACTTTATTAAACGAGGCAAAAGTCGTCGTGCTCAGAGGGCCAATGGGAGTTATAGAGGATGAAAGGTTTAGGATGGGCACGCTCAAATTAATGAACTCGGCTTTTACTAGTGACTCCTTTACAATAGTAGGAGGGGGTCATCTTTTGAGCCTGATTCATTTTATCGAGATAAATAAAGATAAAAAGTTGCACATTTCAACTGGTGGTGGTGCTCTGCTTCTTTTTTTAGCTGGTGAAAGGTTACCAGCCCTAGATGCGCTGAGCCAGTCAGTAAAGGTGGTAAAAAGTTGAAAATAAAGGTTGGCATAAACGGCTACGGAACAATAGGGAAGAGGGTGGCAGATGCAGTAATTAAACAGCCCGATATGGAACTAGTAGGCGTTTCTAAATTAAACCCAGATTACGAAGCTCTAACGGCAGTTAAAAAAGGAATAAAACTGTTTATTGATGAGAGTACAGTCGATAAATTCAAAAATGCGAGGATAGAGTTTGCAGGCACTAAGCTTGAAATGATAAGAGAAGCTCAAGTGATAATAGATGCAACCCCTGATGGCATAGGGGCAAAAAACAAGGCTCTTTATCTTTCTGAAAACAAGCCAGCTATTTTCCAGGGAGGAGAGGAACCTGATGTGGCTGAGGCATCGTTTTCCGCTCTTTGCAACTATGATGAAGCCAGGGGGAAGAGGTACTTAAGGGTGGTTTCCTGTAACACTACTGGTATGTTAAGGGTGGTTTGTGCTTTAAAAAAGAATTTTAAGGTAAAAAAGGTCAGGGTCGTTCTTATAAGAAGGGCTGCTGATCCACGGGAATTTAAAAAGGGTCCTATCAACTCTATCGTGTTAAATCCTGTTGAGCTCCCAAGCCATCACGCAGAAGATGCAAGAACTGTGCTTAAAGATCTTGATATATTCACGATGGCTTATGTTGTTCCAACTACGCTCATGCACGTGCACGCAATGTCTGTTCAGGTTGAAGATAATCCTACCAAAGAAGATGTAATAAAAACGCTTGAATCTTCAAGAAGGATTTTGGGAATAAGCAAGGGTTCGGGAATCGGATCTACAGCAGAGATCGTTGAAGCTTCAAGGGATTTAGGGAGATTAAGGTATGACATACCAGAAGTTACTTTTTTTGAAGACTCCGTTCATTCGTCCAGCGGAGAAATTTTCTTGACTTATGCTGTTCATCAGGAATCAATTGTAGTGCCAGAAAACTTAGACGCAATAAGAGCCATGTTCCAATTAAAGGAAAAAGAAGAATCAATAAGTTTAACTGACAGTACGTTAGGCTTATTGAGGGGTAGATTGGTCTGATGGAGCCCACTTATAAAGTTAGTTTCTGGTTTAGAAAGATTCTTGTACCGATAGATGGATCAGAAAATAGTTTGAAAGCTTTAGATCTTGCGATTGATTTTAACATGAGGTACGGTTCTGAAATAACAGTTCTACATATATGTGAGAACTGCAATCAAGATAAAATAAAAAGATTAGTAGAAAATAGAACAAAAGGTAAAATTAATTATCTGTTTAAAATAAGGCATTTAAATAGTGAAACCAGTCCCTCAAACGAAATATTGCAAGAAATAAACGAAGGGAATTACGACGCGGTCATCATGGGTGCCAGAGGTTTAACCACAAATCCCGACATAATTACTGGTTCTGTCACAATAGCTGTTATTGTAAACGCGCCAGTTACAGTAATAACTGTAAGATAAAGACTTATTCTAACAGGTTAGCAAGTTTTATTTATTCTAAATGTTTTATTTAACGTTAATGGACTTTATCGGCTTAAAGATAAAATATAGGAAAAAACTCGAAGAAGCAAAAAAGAAAGGGCTTGTAGATGAGCCAATTATCCCTTTACTCGATCTTATTAATTTATGCGATAGATTTTTCAGCACATCTTCATGTGCTGGAAGAATAATACTGATAGCCATTCCACCTTCATGGAAAAAGAACATATCTAGAATATTTTTTAAATCGCATTATAAAGTAAAGTCTGAGGATGTTTGGAACGCGTTGTTAGAAGGTATTCAAAAATTTAAGCATCCAATATATTTTAAACAAGAACCTTTTATACTACACGTCTCCGCATCTACATTACAAGATGCTTTAAATATACTTTCTGTAGCTCAAGAATCTGGAATAAAGCATTCAGGAATAGTAAGCCTTTCTAAAAACAGAGTCACTATTGAAATGCAAAGCATTGAGAGGGTTGACGCAATAGTGGGAAGAGAAGGCAAAACGCTTATTGACAGCAATTATATGGAAGAATTAGTTAATGACGCAAATTTAAAGTTAGATAAAACGAGGGAAAAAATGCAACGCTTTTTTGAGAGATTCAAAAGTTTAAAATGTTAAATAGATTTAAAAAGGGTTTGAACTTTGTTGTTAAAACATAAATAAGCGTCGGTTAACTAAGTTTTATGCTTTCGATAACGATAAATTCTCAGACGCCGCCTATCAAGTTAAACCTAACATACCAGCAGTTGATAGAAAAATATGGTAGCATCGATGTTCCTGTTAATATAGAAATGCTGGATAATAATGACTATCAAATTTCTGTCGGTGGTGTGTCCAGAATGTTGATTCAATTTGCTAATTATTTTAATTTGACGCCATCGTGGGTATCTCTTGGGCCCGGATATCCGGAAAGGGCTGTTTTTAAGAATATAAACATAAGATATGTAGATCTAGATCCTGAAAACTTAAAGAGGTTTACTAGGTTTAAGGAAGGGTTTTATAATCAGATACACAAAGTCTCTCAGTATGAGTTTAATGCTCAGGATTACCTCTCCTATACCATTTATAATTGGAAATCTGCTGAAGCTCTGATAAAGGAATTCGAACAAACTGACGTTTATTTTATTAATGACTTTCAGCAGCTGCAAGTTGGAGGTATAATAGGACCTTCCGCGCCAGCTATTTTTTGGTACCATATTCCTTTGATACCAGAAAATCTCAATCAGCAGCTTAGAACATTTTTAAGAAAGTCTTTTGATGGTTTTGATGAAGTTATTTTAAGCACTAAGAGAGACCTAGAAGGATACATAAGGTTAGGTGCAGGGGTTACAGCTAAGCAAGTTTACCCGTTTATCGATCATAACTCTTTAAAAGAACCGAGCTATGCAGATATAAGGAATGTTTTAGACAGATTAAACCTAAAAGATGATGAAAAGAAAGTTCTAGTCGTTGGAAGAATGGATCCTATTAAAAGTCAAGATATAGCAATCAAAGCAATCAAAAACATCGATGCAAAGTTGATCTTGGTAGGTGACGGAAGCTTTACAGGCTCCACTTTGTCCCGTGGAAAATCATCAAGTTGGCTCGAACAGCTTAAGCAAGTCGCTATAAATGAAGGTGTTAAAGATAAGGTTGTTTTTGCAGGATATTTAAGTGAAGATGAACTATTTGCTATCTATAAGGCTAGCGATGCTGTAGTTTTGCCCTCTAGGGTTGAGGGTTTTGGCCTCACTGTATGTGAAGGATGGAGATACAAAAAGCCAGTAGTGGTAAGCAGTGGTGCAGGAGTTTCAGAACTAATACTCGAAGGTATTAACGGATACAGATTCGAATCAGGCAATCCATCGAGCCTTTCTGAAGGCATAAAAAGAGCGCTTTCATCGAAGAGCGAAGTTGGAGAGCTTGGATATGAAACCATGATGCAATGGTGCAGTTTAAAAGCCAGCAGCGAGAGGTTAATGGAGATTATCGAAGACGCTTATAGTATTTATCAAAAACCTTTTCAAAAGTAAAAGTTTATCTTTTTACTCTATTGTGTTTTCTGAAAATTATTGTATACATTTTTATTTTTAAACAATTTTCTTCTAATTACTTTATTAATAGTTAAAGAATCTATATAAGCTTCATACGTAATAGAGCATACAAGAATGATCAATCATGCTTTTTTAAGCAACGGCTATGGTTCTGCTTTAATTTCAAACGATTTGAGCGTAGATTGGCTTGCTTTACCGCGTTTTGATTCTCAGCCTCTTTTTTGTTATCTTCTTGATGAAAATAAAGAGTGTAGGAGCAACATAAAATTTAGCGGAAGTTTAGATTTTATAAGAAAATATGTTAACAGCGCGATTTTACTTAATACTGATGTTATTAAAAATGGTGAGAAAATAGCAAATGTACTAGATTTTATGCCTCTAGCAGAGAGCGCTCTGATGAGAGTCATTAACTCTAAAGAACCTTTTGAAATTTACGTAAAACCAGGCTTTAATTACGGCATGATTGAACCTGCCTTATATATAAAAAGAAGCGGTGCGATATTTAAAGATCCTAACAGCAAACAGGCTTTAGAATTTAAATTTGTGTGGAGTTCTAAAGTTATTAAAAATAAAAACTATTCTTGGAGGTTCTCGCCTGGAAGAGGGTATTTACTGTTTCTTTACTCTGCAGATGTTGGATATGGCATTTTTAGCAAAAAGGGCAAAGTTTATTCGATTCCAACGGAAGCAATTCCAGCTGCTGTCAGTTATTGGAAATCTCTTATGGATAATGCTACAATAAAACCACCTGAATGGGCAGCTACTGCCTTTAACTCTTCTATTTTAGTTATATTAGGGCTCATGTACAAACCTTCAGGCGCGTTGGTTTCATCTCCTACTACATCATTGCCAGAAATTATTGGAGATGTGCGAAATTGGGATTACCGTTATGCATGGGTAAGAGATTCAAGTCTCGCAGCAGAAGCGCTCATAAAAATAGGTTACATAATAAGTGGTAGAAAAATAATAGATTTTTTAATAAACATATTAGATCCTTCTATGAAGCCATTTAACCATACACTTTTTACTGTGGATGGCGGCCCTCCTCCGTCAGAGTACACTGCCGACTGGCTTAATGGATACAAAGGTTCAAAACCCGTTAGGATAGGTAATGCAGCGCATCTTCAAATACAGTTGGACATTGAAGGAGAATTTATGAATGCCTTGCATACATACTATAAATATACAAAAGATAAAGCGTATTTAAATAATGCATGGTGGGCTGTTGAGTCTATTTCAAATTACGTAATCAAAAATTACGGCAAAAAAGATTCTGGTGTATGGGAAGAAAGAGGCATAGCAAGACACTATACGTATAGCAAACTCAATATGTGGATGGCATTAATTACGGCTGCTGAACTTGCAAAAGATCTAAACAAGCTATCTGAACATGAGATGTGGAAATTAAAAGCCGACCAAATAAGAGATTACATATTAAAAAATGCGTGGAATGAAAAAACAGGCTCATTTGTTAGGTTTTTTGGCTCTGAAGAAATAGATGCAAGCCTGTTAACTATGCCTATTTACGGTTTACTCAAGGTTGACGATGATAGGTTTTTACAAACTTTATCAAGAATTGAAAAAGAACTAGTTAAGGATTATTTAGTTTTCAGATACAGAAAAGATTTTTTGGGTAACGCTTTATATCCTTTCGGATTAGCTAGCTACTGGATGGCCAAAGTAAAGATCCTACAGGGGGAATATAAAGAAGCTGAAAAGTACATTAAAAAACTGGCTTCTTGTGCAAACGATTTAGGTTTGCTAGGAGAGCATATTGATCCCATAAATTGCGAACCACGAGGTAATTATCCGCACGTATTTTCTCACATAGCTATAATATTGGGAATTTATGAAATTAATAGTAAAAAAGAAGAAGTAAAATAAGTCAAAAAATTTATTAGTAGTTCATAGGTCTTTTATCATATGAAGTTCTTAGGTATTTCTGGTACCTCAAAGCTAGATTCGCTAAACAGCGCGCTTCTCTATAATGCTTTTGAGCAATTAAATGAAGAGCATAAATGGGAGGTAGTTTCATCAGGAAATATCCCTATTTTTGATCAATCGAGCGAAGAAGTAGACGAAGTTAAAAAACTAAAAAATAAGGTAAAGGAAGCTGACATAGTTGTTATATCAACACCAGAGCACAATCACAGCTATTCTGCTTCTCTGAAGAACGCTATAGACTGGCTATCAGTGCCTCTTGATAAAAATCCTTTTCGTTGGAAAGTCGTGGCAACTATGTCTGCTACCACAGGAGCTTTAGGTGGTCCACGGGCTCAAGAACATTTATGGATAGTCCTGAAATCCTTGGGAGCTATTTTGGTTCCCGGTCCTGAAGTTTTTGTCGTAAATGCCGATAAAAAATTTGTTAATGGTAAGTTGATAGATGAAAACTCAAAGAGATACATATCTGAACTCTTGAGCAATGCGATCGTTTTAGCAAAAGCCATAAATTACGTTCTAAATCAAAATATCTAAAAACAAACAAATTCATTTGATTTTATAAACCACCTTTATAGCGTTATAGATTTTAGTTAATTGCTCAAACCTTAGGGTTTGGAGCTTTTTGTTTCATCAAACGAAGCTCACGCTCTGAGACGTTTAGGCTTCGCCGCTAGCGGGCGTTTTAACTGAGTACCACAGACATAATAATTTATATGTGTTTTTGATAACCATAAAAAACTTTCTGTAAGGGGATATCCATTCATTGCCTTATGTAGGATGACTTTAGTTTCTTTGACCTTCT
>CAYFFZ010000046.1:0-7764 GCA_964342655.1 uncultured Nitrososphaerales archaeon | reverse complement strand
GTTGGAACTTTTGTACCTGCATATTTTGGAGAAAACTTGATTCCAGCATCGAGAGTTTTTATTTGATTTAGGTTCATTTCTTTTATGTAGCCTTTTCCATTTGTAGTTCTGTCAACAGATTCGTCATGCATTACTATCAAGGCACCATCGGCTGATTCATGAACGTCTAGCTCGACGCCATCCATCTTGTACTTTAGAGCTAAATCAAAAGCAGGCAAAGTATTTTCTGGTGCTAAACCCCTTGCTCCTCTATGGCCAAACAGAAGCGTTCTCATATTAAATAAATTTCAATTAGATATTATATAAATATTGTTACAATAAGGCTACACTTCTATAAATTATTTATAATAAATTAAGTTATATTTAATTTTTAATAAACGATATAGTGACTTTAAACTAAAAATATTTTATTTTTTAATGGAAACTATGTAAAAAATAACGTTTATATTATACTTTAGTTAATAAATGTTTGATGCAAAACCCAACTAGCGGAGCAACAGAAACTAAAGCACCAAGTCGCGCTACTATAACAACACTTTCAGCCATGGGATACTTTTTAGATGGTTATGACCTTAGTGTGATTTCAGTATTCACCCTGGTTCTTACAACATACAAAATATTTTCCTACAACAGTTTTACACTATCTTTTGTAAGCGGTTCGGCTCTTTTAGGAGCGGCTGTAGGATCAGTGCTGTTCGGCCACTATGCAGATAGATTGGGCAGAAGGTACCTCTACATATTTGACTTGCTTTTCTTTGTTGTTTTCGCAGTGCTTACCGCTTTCGTTACAAACATTATAGAGATGATAATAACAAGGTTCTTTATAGGCTGGGGTGTAGGTGCTGACTACGCGCTTAGTCCTGTATATACTACAGAAATGTACCCGAGCAAAAAGAGAGGTTCAGGTTATGGATGGGTTTGGACGTTCTGGAGCATAGGCGCAGCAGTATCATTTTTGCTAGGATACTTTCTTTATCTGATAAATCCGTTAACTGGCTGGAGATGGACTCTGGGGCTGGGTGCTATACCTGCTTTGATAGTAGTATTTTTGAGAATGAAAATGCCTGAATCGAGCAGATGGCAAATAGTAGCAACAGGCGCTGCATCTGACGAAAACATAAGAAAAATAGCCGAAAAAATAGGTATAACACCTGAAGAAATAAAGCTTTTGCTCGAAGAAAGAGAAAGGCAAGCAAATATAGCCGCAGGCTCTCTAACCGCCCTGTTTAAGGGTGAATACGGAAAACGTACAGCGATAGTCTGGACTCAGTGGATTCTGTATGATCTGGCAGGATATGGAATAGGGCTGTACTCGCCTTTGATAACAAAGGGTTTAGGATTTACAGGAGCTCAAAGCTTGTTGCTTTCGTTCATCTGGTACATGCCTTTCGGTTTCCTTGGAGCTTTAGGCGCAGTTCTGTTAAACGACAGAGTTGGCAGAAGACCATTACAAATAATAGGTTTCGGCTCAATGGCCCTAGCAATGTTACTTTTCTATATCGCAGCGCTGGGAAAAGGTTTGCTTTTTATGACCATTGGCGTCTTAGCGTTCATAATAGACTATATGCTCGGAAACCTTGGACCAGGTAATACAATGGGGCTATATGCTATAGAGCTTTTACCAACCAAGCTTAGATCGGCCTCAATGGGCAGTGCAACCAGCATAACAAGGGTAGTATCTTTTATCAGCGCATTTGAATTTCCATATATAACTGCGACGCTTGGCAAACCGGCATTCTTTTCAGTGTTATTTGTACTTATGCTGATAGCTTTTCTCTTTACCATATTCTTCACGCCAGAAACAAAAGGTCTAACACTCGAAGAGATAGCTATAGCGACTTACAAACACGTAGGTTGGAAGCCGATGCTAGTTCTTCCCAAGGCTGAAGAACTTAAACGATAAGACCTAATTTTATCCATTCAACAATATTTTTTTCATATTGTTTTTTCTTATCTTTGTCAGATACTCGATTTAACTTCATGCTTATGCTTTCGCCAGCTCTGATGGCTTTTTGGTCAAAAGAGGAATTTTTCATGATATCAACTATAGCAGCCGCGACGTTAGTATAATCATTAACCATATCTTTTGCATATGCTGGTAGTCTGTAATCTAGTAAAGAGTAAAGAATAAAAGACAGGGTTGGAACCTTCATCATGCCAATTTCAGCGCTTTTTTTCCATTTCGAGATAAATTTATATGAAGGCGGTGGCAGCTTTGCTATAAAATTCAGGTAATTTATTATAGAATCAGTTAGTTCTTGATCTAGCTCTCTATAATAAAAGCCATTTTTCTCAGGAATCATCATCCTTGCTTTTTCCTTTTCTAAGCCCCTGATCTTTTCTTCTAAAAAGGCTAACGTCTCGCTTATTTTAGTGTATTCTTTGTTATAAACGCTGTAAAGCACCTTCCTATCAAAATACAAAGCTTTAATCCCCTGAGCTATGTAAGCTCTTAAACTTACGTCTTTGTCATAGCTTATGTTCTTTTTATTTCTTTTAAAAAACACGTTTATACTTTTTGTTAAATAGGCTTAAATCCTTTTCTAGAATGGCTGTTAATCAAAGTTTATAACAATATTTGCAAAGAGAGTCAAAACAATCATCGTTCAATAGACGGTAATCAAGAAAATGCCGCTTATGGCCATAATAACCCCTAAAAGCTGTGGTTTGTTTATTACGTCTTTGTATACGATTTTTCCTAGAAGTGTTATAAAAGCTGGTTCAGAAGCTACTATAGAAAGCCCTAATACCATCACACGAATCATTATCATATATATCGATCCAAGTATGCCTAACGCTAACAAAATCCCAGATAAAATCGCTTGGGAGGCGTATTTAAAATTTATAAAAACTTTGGATTTAAAAAACGAATAAACCAATGCAACTGAAAAACCTACAAAACTAGAGACAAAAGCCACGTCAATATAATTACTTGATGCTTTAAGCGCATAATTAAAGAAGATAAACTGAATACCCCACATTATATTACCGATTATAGCTGGAATGAGCATTTTATTAAATTTATTTTTCTTGAAAGCTATTATTGTTGAGCCAGTTAAGATTAAAAGAACGCCGACATAAGATAGTAAAGGAACGCGTTCTTTTAAGTAAACCGCCGCAAAAACTACCGGAACTATATAAGCAAAACCAACCATAGCAAGCGTATCAGAGACCTGTTCGCTTTCTAAAGGTTTAAACGAAAAAAGAAGTCCTCCGGCAAAAAATAAACCTGCGATTACAGAATACAAACAAGAGCTTAAAGGCATAGAAAATCCTCTAAGAATTAAAAGGAAGCTAAAAAGTACAAACGAAGAACCAAGAGCAAGTAGCGTGGTCGGTAAACTGCCAATTTTTTGCGAAGGATTTTTACTTATCAAATCTCCCGCTGTATATGAAAATAACGTAAACAGGCTTACCTCTAAAGCAACATCAAGCATAATAAAAAACTAAAAACGCGTCTATTTAAACCCGTTTTTATATCGCAAATAAAAAATAATAACGTTTCAAACGAACATATAAAGACATAAATTGAAATTAAAATCTTCTTTATACCTTAGCTCAATAATTAAAATCAAACCAGACACGTTTAAATTGTAAATTTGTTATAATTTATCGTGATGCGTAAAGAATATGTAATGGCGATTGACCAAGGCACAACAAACACAAAAGTTGCTCTCTTTTCGAAAGATGGATCTTTAGTTTATTTTGCATCTAAAGAGCATGCACAGATCTATCCAAAACCGGGTTGGGTAGAAGAAGACCCAAGTGAAATCTGGCAAAACGTGAAAGCGTGTATAAAAGAAGTGATAAAAATAGGGAAGGTTGATGCGAATAAGATAGATTCTATAGGCATTACTAATCAGCGAGAGAGTTTGGTAGTTTGGGATAAAGAAACAGGAAACCCTCTATATAACGTTATAGTATGGCAGGACAGGAGATCATCAAAGCTTGTTGACGCTTTAAAACAAGAATACGAAGAACTTATAAAAGAAAAAACAGGTCTCGTTCCAGACGCTTATTTTACAGGCCCTAAGCTATTGTGGCTTACACAGAACGTTGAAAGTATAAAAGATAAAATATACAGCGGAAAAGCGCTGCTAGGCACGATAGACTCATGGATAATTTGGAACCTGACAAAAGGCACCAAAGATTCGTTAACTCCTGAGATGAAAGGTGCATACGTTACAGATTATTCAAACGCATCAAGAACCATGCTGTTTAACATAAACAGCCTAAGTTGGGATCCAGATTTACTAGAAATAGAGGGGAAAATACCTCTTGATTCATTGCCGCTCCCAAGACCGTCGAGCGAAAAGCTGACTTATGGCTTTTCAGGCGATGAAAGTGCTGGGCTCTTTGCCTCTTTAAGGATCCCAGTTACTGCAGACATAGGGGATCAACAAGGAGCTCTTTTTGGCCAAGCCTGTTTTAAAAAAGGGGAGATAAAATCTACTTACGGAACTGGTAATTTTATACTTATAAATACAGAGGATGAAAAGATAAAGTCTAAAGCTAACCTGTTAACGACCGTATTTTATTCTACAGAAGAAGGAAAAGCAAAGTACGCGCTTGAAGGAAGCGTATTTATAACCGGAGCTGCGGTTCAGTGGCTTAAGGACGGTTTAAATCTAGTAAAAGATGTAGAAGAGATAGAAGAGCTCGCAAAACAGGTCGCTGATACAGGTGGAGTTTACTTTGTACCCGCATTTACAGGACTAGCAGCGCCATACTGGGATCAGTACGCAAGAGGCTTGCTTATTGGAGTTACCGCAGCAACGACCACCGCTCATATAGCAAGAGCTACATTAGAATCTATAGCTTACCTCAACAGAGATATTATAGAAATGATGGTAAAAGATACAGGAATAAGCATAGAAGAAATTAAAGTTGACGGTGGAGGCTCTAAAAACAATTTTCTCATGCAGCTACAAGCTGATATAACCGGGATCAAAATACTTAGGCCTTATGTCCTTGAAACTACAGCTCAGGGGGCGAGTTACCTTGCGGGTCTTGCTACAGGATTCTGGCAAAGCTTAGAAGAGCTTAGACAAAACTGGAAGCCCGAGAGAGGATTTTATCCTGAAATTAGTGCTTACGAAAGAGATAAACTATATGCAGGGTGGAGGGCTGCTGTAAAAAGAGCTATGGGCTGGGCAATTGATGTTCCTTGGGCTTATGGGCTCAGTTGAACACAAATAATTTACAGTCTTTGATGATTTATTAATACGTTTCCAGTTTGTTGTTTTATAAAAGAATCGACATTAACTTGTATTTTATTGGATCTTCAGCATCAATCCTGTTAAGCAAAATAACCATCAAACTGTCTGAAATTCTTAAATATGCAAAATTTTATGAACTTGTATAATTGCTTAGTATAAAAGATCTATTTCAAAAAGACCTTTTTTTGCTAGACGGCGATGGAACCCTTTATGTTGGCAGTAAACCAACCCCAAAAGCCGGGGCTTTTCTTAAGCTGCTTGAGGGTAAAGGCAAAAGATATATGATAATAACAAACAATTCATCTTATAGCACAACCCAGCATGCAAAAAGGATCAGCAAAATACTCAAACACAAAGTTAGAAAATCTCAGGTTATTGTTTCAACAAGCGTCGCTGTAAACTATTTGTTAAGAAAAGGGGTGAGTTCAGTCTATGCGTTAGGAGTGCCTGCATTTAAGCAGGAACTTAAACTCAAGGGAATAAAATTAAAGTATAGGAATCCTGAGCTTGTACTTGTCGGATTTGATAAAACATTAACCTATAGAAAGCTCACATTAGCCACCAGGCTTATAATGTCAGGAATTCCTTATATAGCTACTCACCCAGATATATTGTGTCCTGTGGCAAACGGATATATACCTGATATTGGGGCTATACTTGCTTTTTTAGAAGCGGCTACAGGTAAAAAGCCAGAAGCTATAGTCGGAAAACCTAACAGGCTTATGATCGATTATGCTTTAGAAGTTGCAAAAACAAGCATTGATAGAACAGTTCTGTTTGGAGACAGACTCTATACTGACATAAAGATGGCAAATGAAGTAGGAATGGATTCTGTTTTAGTTTTAACGGGAGAGACAAAAACTTTAGATATGCATTCACAATACAGGCCTAGTTTGATAATAAATTCTTTTGAGGATATATTAAAAGTTATGGAGAGCTAACGCAGGTTACAAGCTTGGATATTATGTCGTTAGAAAACTTGTTTATGTTTTCTTTACCCAACATGCGTTCAAGCATGCCTATATCTACCAGAGCTTTCCAGTTCATTAAAGAATAGTCCTCCTGTTCAACTACTTCTATCGTTATATCTATCTTAATTTTTAAACCCATAGATCTTCCTTCCCCGTGCATCATCACAATGTTGTTGTTCGACGAGATTGAGAAATTCATTTTAATACCGATATTTTTAAGGTAGCTTACCCCCATTTCTTCAGGTACTTCAACCTTGAACTTTGCAACGAACTCGCTAGGAGATTTTATTTCGAGGCTTTCAAGGTTTGGTATACATTTACTGAAGGCCGAAGGGTCTTTAAGAAACGCCAGAAGGTTAGGCCTTTTAACTTGATTCTGCCCACTTAACTCAATCATACTGTAACGCCTCCTCTAATCTCGAGAGAGCATAACCATTACCATAAATCTCATCTCCAATGGTATTTCTCAGCGCATAAATTGAAAGAGCATCAGGTATAGATGTCGTAGCAGTTCTGCTCTTTGATTCCTTTCCAAGCTTTTCGCTGGCAACGTCCGAAAGCTTTTCGGCCATAAGTCTTGAAGTGGTCAGCTTTCCACCTATTATGGTAAGCATGTCCCCTTCATCATAGATTTCAAAGTCTCTTGTGGCAGACCTCGCGTCGGTGCCCTTCAGCAAAGGTCTAACAGAATAATAGTACCTTTTTGGTTTTAGTTCTAAAAGCTTGGGAACCATAGCACTTCCTTCTTCTATGAGGTACTGAATATCTTCATCTGCAATCTCAGCATTATCAGGGTCTTCAACTACCTGCGCCGTTGTCCCAAGTATGCTAGTATCATAATAAGGAACCAATATGTCACCATCTGAAGGGGGTCTCAACCTATTTAAAACCATGTTGTTTAGTTTTTGATTGTAAACCAGCATCACGCCTATTGTTGGCATCAGCTCTACGACCTTGCTTTCATTGCTATGCATTGCAGATATTCGCGGGGCCCAGGGTCCTGCTGCGTTTATAACTAGCTTGGATTCAATTTCTCCTCTTTCAGTTATTATCTTTGAACCAGAAATTTCTTTAACGGGACTATAAAGCAAAAACTTTGCGCCGTTTTGCTTTGCCGCATATGCGACTCCTGCAAACAACTTAAATGGATCTACGACCTTGTCAGGAACTTGCACAGCGTATTCTACATTTTTGTTCAGGTTTGGCTCAAGCTCTAGAGCATTTTTAACTTCGCTGTAAGGTATTCCTGCCTCATTTAACCCTTTAACGAACTCTTCTATGAAAGAGTCCTCATCGCCTTTTACTGCAACAAAAAGGCCCTTAGTATCAAATATAGCATGAGGTGCTATTCTATTCAGAATAATGTTTTCTTCTATACATTGCTTAGCGGATGTCATATCGTTAGTTACATACCTTGCACCGCTGTGCAATAACCCGTGCATCCTGCCAGAAGTGCCGCTTATTAAGCCGCCTCTATCTATAACCGTTACATTGATTCCTCTGAGGCTCAGGTCGAGCGCTGTAAAAAGACCTGTGGCTCCTGCGCCTATAATTGCAACATCCGCATTCATGAT
>CAYFFZ010000045.1:0-8012 GCA_964342655.1 uncultured Nitrososphaerales archaeon | reverse complement strand
AAAAAGAAAAATCGTCAATGAAATAGATTCCGAAGACGTTAAAACAACCTAGGTGTACCCCTCTACAATACTGTGTTTGATCTCAAAATTTAAGACGTGATGCTGCTTCAGCCATGTTAATGATCAATGAGGTGCTATTAGTGTTTAATTCATCAAAGACGCTTGCTAACTAATGCCTGCACCTCTCAGGTGCTAACTTGAATGAAGAGAGCTGGTCAAAACTGCAAGGCCACGGTAGTTCGCTAAATGTATTAATAAATAATAGAGATATTTAGAGTATTTATGCAAAAATACTACGTTGGCGTTGACATTGGCGGAACTTTTACAGACGTTGTTATCTACAATTCTGTCAGCAATAAAGTTGATGTGATCAAGGTGCCGAGCACGCCTTCAAATCCTGAAGTTGCTGTCGTCGAGGCTCTTAAAGCCGCGGGAATAAACATGCATGAAGTAAGGCTCCTGAACCACGCAACGACCATAGCTACTAACGCCCTTCTTACCAGAACAGGGCTTCCAAAAACAGCCCTAGTAACGAACAGAGGATTCAGGGATGTTCTTGAAATAGGGAGGCAGAGAAGGCCGGAAATATACAACCTTTTCTTCACCAAGCCGGCGCCTCTTGTACCGCGTAAGCTGAGGTTTGAAATACGTGGAAGGATCCTGGCCGATGGAAAGGTAAAGGAAGAAATACAGGAAAGTGATATCAGAAGGTTGAAAGCATCGCTTTTGAAAAACAGCGTTGAGTCGGTTGCGATATCCCTTCTTAACTCTTATGTAAATCCTGAACATGAAATAAAGGTAAAGAAGAGCCTTATGGGATGCTGCAAGTACGTTTTTGCTTCCTCAGAAGTTGACCCTGAATACAGGGAGTATGAGAGAACAAGCACAACGGTCGTAAACGCAGTGCTGGCTCCGTTAGTATCTTCATACCTTGAAAGGTTTTCAGAAAAGATGAGGAAAATTGATTATGACGGCCCGATCTATGTGATGGCGTCAAACGGAGGGCTTAACACCATAAATTACGCATCTGAGATGCCCATCTCAATCATTGAGTCCGGACCTTCTGCAGGCGTTTTAGCTTCATCGTTTCTCGCAAAGGAGATCGGTATAACAAATGCCATAACGTTTGACATGGGAGGGACGACGGCTAAAGCCGGGGCTGTCGTCGGAGGAAGGCCTGATATCTCGTATGAATTTGAAGCAGCGGGGAAAACTCACAGCGGGAGGTCGATAAAGGGCAGCGGTTACGCGGTTAGGTTTCCGTTCATAGATCTGGCTGAAGTCAGCGCTGGCGGGGGCACCATAGCCTGGGTTGATGAAGCCGGAGCCCTTAGGGTTGGCCCGAAAAGCGCAGGATCAGACCCTGGACCTGCGGCTTATGGAAAAGGCGGAAAGGAGCCAACTGTTACAGATGCAAACATAGTGCTCGGGCGGTTAAACCGAGACCACCTTCTGGGCGGGAAGATGAAGGTGCACGCTGAACTAGCAACTGAAGCTCTTAAAAAATTGGGGGAGCGCCTCAAACTTGATGCTGCAGAAACAGCAAAGGGCGTCATAAAGCTGATAAACAGCTCGATGGCCAAAGCGATATCGATCGTGAGCGTTGAAAGGGGAAGAGATCCGAGGGATTTTACCATGATAGCTTTTGGAGGCGCAGGTCCGCTTCATGCTTGTGACCTTGCAGAAGAGATGGGCATGAGAGAAATAGTTGTCCCAGAACACCCGGGGCTCTTCTCTGCATACGGACTTCTCACTGTTGACATAATGAGGTCCTATAAGGCGCCTGTTTTTGAGAGGGACCTAAAAACTGTTCTGGAAAAATTGAGAAATACAGCTCTTGATGATCTTGAAAAGGAAGGGTTCAGGGACGTAGAAATAAAGTACATGGTGGACATGAGGTATGCCGGACAATCATACGAAATAACTGTAGATTACGTGGAAGGATCAAACCTCAGAGAAAGATTTGAAGAGGAACACAGACGCATTTACGGATACTCTTCCAGAGACCCGATCGAAATAGTTGGAGCGCGGGCAGTAGCATTTGCAAAGGTGCCGCACATATCGTTGAAGAAGCATGAAAAGGTTGCCGGTAAAGCTGTGCCATCCTTAACCAGGGAAGCGTACGTTTCAGGCAAATTTTCAGAGGTTCCGGTGTACGAGAGAGAAAAGATCAAAAACGGAAGCAATGGATACGGCCCGGCCATAATCGAAGAATATGATTCTACAACAGTTGTCAACGAAGGCTGGAGCTGGGAAGTTGATGAGTTTTCAAACATAATAATGAGAAGGTGAAAAGCTTATGGACAAGTTTACTCTTCAAATAATAAGCAGCTCACTTTACTATGCAAGCGAAGAAATGGGAATAGTTTTGAGAAATTCTGCCTATTCGCCCAACATAAAGGAGAGGATGGATCATTCTGCGGCTATTTTGGACAGGGATGGACGCCTCATAGCGCAGGCTGAGCACATACCTGTTCATCTGGGGTCTCTTCCCTGGGGGTTAAAGAACACCATAGAATACATGAAAAGAGAAGGAATGGAACCCGAAGAAGGCAGCATGGTTGTAGTGAACGACCCTTACATAGCTGGAACGCACCTTAACGACATAACCGTGATAAGGCCGGTATACCATAACGGTAAGCTGATAGCTTTCTCCGCCAACAAGGCGCACCACTCAGACGTAGGGGGCAAGGTGCCTGGCAGCATATCTGCGGACGCAAAAACTCTGTTTGAAGAGGGCTTGATAATAGACCCTGTTTTTCTCATGAAGAATAACGAATTTCAAAAGGACGTCATCTCTTTGATTGCATCTAATTCGAGAAGCCCGTATCAAAGGTATGGTGACATAAAAGCGCAGGCAGCCGCTAACTTTGTGGGGGAAAAGAGGGTTCTTGAAGTTGTCGACAAGTACGGCATTGAAGCTTTTGAAGAAGCTTACAAAGAATCGTTCACTCATGCGGAAAAGCTGGTAAGAAAGAGGCTCGAAGAAATTCCAGCCGGTACCTACAGCGCAGAAGATTATCTCGAACTTCCCAACGGAAAGGATCTTAAGATCAGAGTGAGCATAAGCATAGGCCATAAAGTGCTGGTAGATTACCAGGGCACAGACAGCCAGGTTCAGGCGCCACTGAACGCGGTTCTTGGGGTTACGATCGCCGGGGTGCATTTTGTATTCAAATCGATACTCGGAGAGGACATACCTGTTAATCATGGCGCTTTCAGCATATTAGAGGTCAAAGCGCCAAAGGGCACGATAGTGAACCCTGAATTTCCTGCACCTGTTGCAGGGGGGAATGTCGAAACCAGTGAAAGAAACGCAAGCGCGCTGTTCCTAGCTATGAGCAGAGCTATGCCCGGTAAGATCCCTGCGGCCTCCGGGGGTTCTATGAACAACGTCATGATGGGCGGAACGAACGAAGGAAAAACGTGGGCCTTTTACGAAACCATAGGCACCGGCTCCGGGGGGAGACCGGGCATGGACGGAGTTGACTGCGTTCACGCAGCGATGACGAACACCATGAACACGCCTATAGAAGAAATAGAAAGAAACCTGCCGATAATCATCCTTAAATACGAACTCAGAAGAAACAGCTCGGGGGCCGGGCAGTTCAGAGGGGGGTCCGGCATAGTAAGATCATACTATGTATCTTCAGGAAAGGCAACTGTTACTGTTCTCGCAGATAGGGGAATTCACGGCCCGTGGGGGTTGAAAGGAGGATTTGCCGGAGCAAAAACCGAGGTGATAGTTAAGAAAGGAAACAGAAGATTTAAAGCAAACACGAAATTTACAGTTGAACTCGAAGCCGGGGACTTTTTTGAGATAAGGACCGCAGGCGGCGGAGGCTATGGAGATCCTGACATGAGGGATCCTGATCTCATCAGAAAAGACCTGGAGAACGGGGTAATAACTCTATCTTATGCAAAAAAGTATTATGCTAGAGCGCTGAAAAGGCGAGCTTGAGAGAACCTTAACTTTATAAGGGGGACAGAGCCCACTCGCGTCAATGAACGGGAAGCGCTGACAGCGACAGTAGATCAAAACTTCCCAGCGTAAATGGTTTTTGAAAGCTTATGGAAACTATAAGCACCATCCTGCGATCTAAATTCTGTAATAAGCGCTCATCATACGTTAATGGATAGCTGGACAGATCGATGGATGCACATTCATGGGACAGATAATCTGTAAAGAAGGTTATAGCCCTACTATGACGGATTCATGCGTACAGGCACATCCTATTTTTTAGCGTGGGCTGACTGTAAGGAACAGCATTGAGAAACAAACGGATAAGTTCTTAGATTGAAACAAAAACATGATAGAGGGCATGAAAGGTATGGTCGCTTTCAAAACTTTGTTTTTTATCAAAAAACGGCCCGAATCAAGCCAGCATGCGTGAGTAAATTTTGTATGATTTATGAAGAGCTGTTTTTTATTCAAAAAGTTGTTAAAACAGCTTAACATAGAATAGGGCAAAAGTTTTGATCCACTGGCAAGGTTAGGCTAGTTCGCCGCTATTTTTGAGTAGCATTCAATCTATAGAATGAGGTGATAACCTTTATGGTATATAAAGCAAGAGGGACGACAAATATGGATACCCAGAATAAAACCGTAGGTATGCTTAAAAACAGTGTAAGAGTGGAAAATATTGATCCCATTACAGGCGATGAACTACTTGTGAATATCTTTAAAAATGCGCTTACTCTGCCGTAAATGCTGTACGGTACGACCTCCATCAGCTTTGCCTGTAAAGGTATGTTGATAAGAGGAAGGATAAATCCCATGAAGAAAGCATCTGCTACATCTAAAATTGGCGATCTGCTGAATGAAAGGATCATTATTGAAGGAGAAAAAAGAAAGATGAGCAGAGCAAACGTCAAAGGCCTGTCTTTTTTAAAATATTTCGTGTTGGCAATAGGTGAGCCCGCAATAGATCCGAGCGGGACGCTCATGCTGAAAGCTGTATAATAAACAGGGGAAGATCTGAGGATCAGGTAGAAAAGGCCAGATGCATAAGTGTCAAGCGAAATCAGTAAACCATTAAGAAAGAATGCAAGCAACATAAAGCCAGCTATTTTTCTCAAAAACGATAGAACGATTTTTATTTCTGCACTGGCACCTTTAACTGCGCTTTCAAGTCTGTATGAGGCTTCAGGGGCTGGCCATGAAATTACGAGCGAAATAAAAACCGCTAATAAAATAAGATAATCAAAGAGCTTCGGAAGGTAGACTATTGAGAGACCGCCTGCAAGAGTGCCAGCGAGAGAGGAAACGCTGTTCAGGACATAATTCGCTGAAACGGCTTTCCTGAAAGAACTCTCTGAAAGATGTTTCTTCATTATAGCTGAAAAGGAATCGATCTTCATCGTTTGTCCGAGAACCGCTATCCCTGTTGCTGCGTAGATTGCCGAAAGGCTTGAACCTAACAGAAGTAATCCGAATCCTGAAAGCATTATCATGCTAGAAATCATGTTCAGAAGCGTATTGTTGATTCTGTCTATTAGATGCCCAACAGGAAACGATAAGATAAGATCCACTGCAAGGTATATGGTTATTAGCAGCCCCGCCAAGAACACGGACCTGTACTGGCTAACTATATCCCACATGTAATATATTATAAATGCATTTAGGGATATGGTAGTGAGAGCTTTAGAAGTTAAGAATCTGTAAAAAAGAAAATTGAGCCCACCCGCGCCCTTTTCTATATGATTCATTAAAGAAGTTCGCCTTATATAGTATCGTGTTTTGTTTTTTAACGTTTTGCTTATTTAGGCAATAAAAAAGACTCTCTGACTTTCTGCCTAAAAATTGAGGGCTGTCTTCATCATCATTGCCGCCCAAAGCTCTTGGTCACTGCTTCTCTTTTCAACACCAACTAGCCCAAGTTATTTTCGACCAATGCCTGTTTGCCACATACGGAAAGCATACGCTCACAGTCAGTCCCGGCTTGAGAGCTACTGAAAAGCTGTATGAAACGGCTGCCAATTCACAGCTGCTATTTTATGGCTAACTTTCGAGAACTGGTGCCCAGAACTGATTACATTTAGAATGCGGCTATAGAAACACGACTATTTTAAAAAATCGTTTTCTAAGAGATCCACAGCCGCTTACGCATATGTGCTCAGATGTTGTATTTATCAAAGACTTCGTTAACCTTTTTGACAGCTTCAACGGTGTCAGCGTGGATCCCGTTGTGATTTAAAGCTGCACCGAGAGCGGCTATTGCTTCTGCAACGAACTTCCTTTGAGCGGTGTATCCCATGTGACCAATTCTTATAACTTTATCCTTCAAAGGCCCCCAGGAACCTGCGAGCATGATTCCCAGCTTTTCCCATGTAAATTTAAGAATTTTCTCTGGATTTACTGGAGAATACAGAGCTGTCACGCTCGGTGCCGAAAACCTTTCTTCTTTAACGAAGAGCTTTAAACCCAGAGCTTTAATGCCTTCTATAGTGGCTTCCCTTGAAGCTTCATGCCTCCTGTAAACCGATTCTGGACCTTCTTTCATGATTTCCTTTAGAGCCCTGTTAAGAGCTAAAATGTCGTTGGCGGCCGGGGTGTAGGGGAACATGCCCTGAGAAAGGTACTCGTCCCATACGTTTATACTCATGTAATAGCCCGTGTATTTTCTCTTCTCTATTATTTCCTTTGCCTTCTTTGATACTGCAACTATGGCAAGACCCGGAGGGGCGCTGAACGCTTTCTGACTTGCCATCAGGCATATGTCGACGCCGAGTGCTTTGCAGTCAACGGGCAAAGCTCCAACAGCTGAAACTGCATCCACGATGAACAAAGGGTCTTTGCCTTTGACCCTCTCAGAAACAGCATTTATATCGTTGATCAGGCCTGAAGGCGTTTCAACATAAACGAACGTTATGGCTTTATAACCCTCAACGTTTTTAATCATTTCAGCCCTGAAAGGCTCATCGTAGGGCGAACTCAACGTATCAACTTTGGCCCCGTACCTCGAGGCAAGGTCAGCAAAAGACTCACCGAATACCCCGTTAGATAAAGAGAGAACCCTATCTCCATCCCTAACTGTGTTCGCTATCGCTGCTTCAAGCCCAAGCATCCCCTCGCCGCTCATTATGTATACATCCCCTTCCCAGTTTATGATCTTCTTAACTGTTTCAGCCGTTTCATTATACGTTCTGAAGAAAGCTTCATCGAGGTCGGGGTTTACTGACCTGAGCATCTCTTTTAAAACATCAAAGCTCATCTCGGTTGGGCCCGGAGTTAATATCGTCATAATCTCTCATCACCTATTGTTCTATGATCTCCTTTATAGCTTCTTCACGCCATAAAATAAAAGTTATAACAGCGTTATCATGTTTTTAAGAAATTTTTAAACCGGCTGTGCTGAAGAACTCATGGGTTTCGTTTAGGCCGTGGTTTTTGACAGAATGAATGTCAACCGTCTCTCTGAGGTGAGGTTTGTCGTTCGTTGTATCAGATGAAAAGATCGACAGGCTTTTTAACAACCGGTATTAATTTTTACAGATGTTCAGATAGGCTGGTTTTTTATCCATTCCCTTTATTAATCATCTGCCTAAAGTGCTCAGCTTTTTTTGGCAATTATTATATAAGGTTTTAAAAATATACCGCTGATGGACGAAGATGAATCCAGGATTCTGGAAAAAATCATGAAGGAAATCCTGCAGAAAACCAGCCCTGTTCAGGGGAAAACGCAAAATCAATTTGCATCCCCAGGTGTCTATGAGCACGTAGATCAAGGCTGGGTTCTTATGGACAGGGCAAACGACTGGGAACCCCAGCATGATGGGCTTTACTTTATATTTAACGATGACGCCGATTCTTTGTTTATAAACGGCCCTCTCGGAGAGCCATTCATGAAGATAGCGCAGGCTGTGAACGGATCCATAAAGGCGATAGTGAAGGTTTTCCCTGAAACCCGTGTTCCAAGCATCAGCTTTGTATGTGTAAACGAAGGTAAACTGGAGTTTTCTAAAAGCTTTGATCCGCTTCCTTGGCTTCCGGATGTGGCAACCATGGTTGC
>CAYFFZ010000044.1:0-8080 GCA_964342655.1 uncultured Nitrososphaerales archaeon | reverse complement strand
AACGCTTTTCAAGGTTTTTTAGCGAATGTGCTCTGACGGAGATAATGATATTTTTAAAGGAAGCCCCGGGCGGGATTTGAACCCGCGACCTACTGCTTACAAGGCAGTCGCTCTGACCGACTGAGCTACCGGGGCTCCTCACTTAAAACATCATAGAGTTCGTATTTAAAAATTTGGCTGTATTCTTCATCATTAAGGTCAAACTCCTCATAGTTTCCGCTTTCCAGAGCTTCCGCAAGGGCACGCATGTGAACACATCCACCTGGTTTCTTCCTGAAATTATAATCATAGCAGGTGCAGAAATACCTACCGGTTAAATAGTCGTGATGTATGCCCCTAACTACGTAAATAACTCTGCCCGAAGGCTTGAAAAAGTACTTTATCACAGCTATGTCTTTTTGCACTAAATTTATTAAGCAAACGCGGATTAAAAATTTTTGGGCTATGAATTTAGCTGGTAGTGATGAGCTGTGATTGATGACACCAATTATGAGCCCCTTTTTATGGGCTGAAAACTAGAGCGGATAAAAAGATTAAAGTCCCTGTATTCCGGTTATCGTCCTCGAATAACCTTTCGCCATCATCCTTGCGAGCTTTACGCTTCTCCTTAAGGTTTTGATTACTAATGGAAGCATGTATCTTCTCTTGAAAAGGTAATCGAACCTGAGGTAAAATTTTCTGTAAGCTTCTGTTAACTTTCTTGAAACGAGCGATGCAGAATAGCCAAAAGCCTCGTACTTTATCAAGGGATGGAGCACTGTGTACATATCCCAGTCCTTTGTCATTATTAGCCCCTTGCTATCCAGCTCATAGTATATCGGGGTGCCGGGGAAAGGCGTCAAAATTGAATACTGAGCATAATCAGTGTTGAGCTTTATTGAGAACTTGATAGTCTGATTCATTTCATCTGGAGTTTCTCCAGGGTAACCCAGGATAAATGATCCGAGCACTTTTACATCGTATTTCTTTGCAAGGTTAACTGCTGCTACAGCCTGTTCGAGCTTTATGCCTTTTTTCATGAGGTCGAGCACTCTTTGAGACCCAGATTCGATGCCGTAGTAAATGTTTTCCGTGCCTCCTTTCTTCAGCTTTTGCATAAGCTCCTCGTTGATGGTGTTAACACGGCTCGATAGCGAGAGCCTTATGTCGAGCTTCTCTGAGACTAAAGCGTCCATCATTTCAGAAGCTCTTTTCATGTTCAGCGTGAACGTATCATCTATGAACTCTATGTCTTTGACTTTGTATTTCTCTTGAACTTCTTTTATTTCCTCTATAACGTTCTGAACGCTTCTCATTCTGTACCTCCTTCCCATCATTTCTGATGAAGAACAGTACTGACACTGAAACGTGCACCCTCTCGTTGTAAGCATCGGCGCCTCTAAAACTCCGTTCCACCTGTAACGCTCATAGTCCACAAGGTCTCTGGCAGGGAATGGTATTTCGTCCAGATTCTGTATAAACGGCCTAGGGGGAGTCATTTTGATTTGTCCATCTTTTTTGTAGACAACCCCTTTCACTTCTGAGAAATCTTTGCCTTTTTCATACGCATCGATCAGCTCATAAAGGGTCTCTTCCCCTTCCCCAACGGCTACGACATCTATACCGGGGTGAGAAAGCGCTTCGTCGGGCATAAAAGTAACGTGCGGGCCTCCTATAACAGTAAGCACATCGTTAAACCTTGCTTTTATAGCATCTAGAAGCTTGTAAGCTGTCTTCACAGTCGAGGTAAAAGCAGTCATCCCTATCACTTTAGGGGAAGAAGATTCTATGACCTTCAGCACATCGTCTAAGGAAAGGTTCTCAAGATCAAGGTCAAGGATCTTAGGGTTAAACCCTTTTTTCCTTACATAAGCTGCAAGGTACATAGAAGCCATAGGGGGTCCATGAAGTTCCAAAAGAGTTTTAAGTTCAGCGTTCTGCGGTGGGTTGATTAACAACACATCCACGCTATTCAATGTTTAAAAATGCTATTTTGAAGTGTATATATATTTCTATTTTTTTACTGCTTTTTTCACTGTAAAAAGATAATCGTATGAACTAAAAAATTTTTACTGCCTATTAAATTAATTAACAGAAGATTTTCAAGTTCCCCATGAAAGAATTAGCTCTCTGAAGGCTATAGCGGCTAAAGCTACTTCTTCTGCTTTAACGTACTCAACTGGCGCATGCGCAACAGATATGCTTCCTGGGCCGAATACAGCCGTAGGTATTCCCTTTTTTGAAAGGGTAGCTCCGTCGGTCCAGTATGTCAGGCCTACAAGATGCGGCTCGTTTCCTTTTGCCTTTTTTACAGCCTCTGAAAGCTTAGTCACGATGTATTGTTTTGGATCGATTTCAAGCGGCGGGAACTCATTTACGAGCTCTACGTCACCTTCAAAATTTATCCCGGAATTCCTGAGTCCTGTTATGATTTCGTTGAGCTCTTCCCTTACACTTTCCCATGATTCGCCTGGGAGGATTCTCCTTTCAGCTGATAAAACGCACGTGTCAGGAACCTTCGACCACTCAGAGCCTCCTTCAATCATTGACGCGTGTATCCTTGGGGATCCTAACAAAGGGTGGGATCTCTTAAAACTGTATGAATACATGGCATTTATAAAATAACACATCATCTTTATCGCGTCAACTCCGAGCTCAGGGACTGAACCGTGAGCCGCTCTGCCTTTTGCTCTGACTCTGAACCACACCATTCCCTTATGGGCAATTCCTATTTTCAGCTCAGTTGGCTCCGCTACAACTGCTGCATCTCCAGAGTATTTTTCTGCAAACTTCGCTGTTCCCTTTCCCAAGTACTCTTCATCAACAACTGCAGAAAATATGATCTTACCCTTAATTCTGTCCTGAACTTCGGCAACGCTTTCAACGGCAGCCATGATTGCAGCAACGCCACCTTTCATGTCAGAAGCGCCTCTTCCGTAAACGTTTCCCGATTGATCTTCGTAAGCGGCAAAAGGCTCTATCTGCATGTTTTCAACGCCAACGGTATCAACGTGTCCATTGAGAATGAGAACAGGTCCTTTTTCCTTTCCCTCGATCACTGCTATAACGTTGCTTCTACCCTCTTCAACTTCTTGCAGTTCAGCCTTTATACCATGTGATCTCAGCTCTTCATAAATGAATTGAACTATCTCTTTTTCGCCTTTTCCGCCCGGCTTAAAAGGATTGACGCTCGGTATTTTAACGAGCGATTTCAGCAGCTCCTTTGATCTTGCAGATATAAGATCTTTCTCATTCATGCTATAAGATTGCAGAAAACGATATTTATGTTTATGATCAGGAACATCAAGCTTTAGCAAGATTTTCGAAAAAAGATAAATTTTGATGCTTGATAAGGTTCAGCCGTAAGACTGCGGCGAACTTTTCTTTATGAGTTCTTTAGGAACGCTTACCATTCTAACTACGTTGGTGCTCTGTATACCGTAAATGGGTAGCCCGGTATTTGGGTCGTTTCCTAGCCTGAGCACTGCTGTTATTTCCATCTTTACCTTTATAACTGAGCCATCTTTCAGCTTAAGGGTTATCCAGTGTTCTCCTCCTTCTGTTTCAAAATCAACCAGTTCGGGTGTTCCTACAAACACTTTCTCTCACATCAGATTGGCACGTACTCGATATTTGAACCGCTGCTTGTAATTACCAGCAGATCGACGCCATCTCCGCTCGAAGCGTCCCTCTTTAGGGCTGACTTTATACCTCTTAAAGCTAGGTTTTTGGCCTCTTCTACGTTTATGTCTTCTTTATATTCGTTTTCTATGACACCTATAGCTATTTCTTCTCCGGTACCTACTGCAGCGTACTTATCCGGGATCAGAGACCCAAGTGGGTCCAGCACGTAAAGCTCTGGCTTTTCCCCAATTCCGCCAACTATTACCTGTGTGAGGAGTGGGAACATTCTGTTTTCAAACATCAGGACTGACATGACCTTTGCAACGTTGTTTGGGTTCATTTTTTTGCCCGTTTCTATCTCTTTTCTTTTGACAATGGATTGTACCGTTTTTACCAAGATCTGCATATCGCCTACCATGCCGGCACAAGCGGCCCCAATCGTTTCAGTTATTTTGAAAACCTTTATGGTGTTTTTGCTTACAACGTAGTTCCCGTAAGCATACCTTCTTTCGGCTCCAAGCACAACCCCGTCTTTAGCTACTATACCTACTACCGTTGCACCCGGAAAATACTGTAACATCATGCTTTGAAATTTACTTTACTAATTTATAAGTTTATATCATAAAAAATGCGTTAGCTCAACAGCTTACAGTAAATTTTTAATCGTTCAAAAGGCTAAATTTATTTTTAACGTTTTAAACGGTATTATTGATGAAAGTTGTGATAATAGGAGACCTCGCTGTAGACATCAGAGGAAATTTAAACGATACAGTAAAACCGGGAAAGAACCTGATACTCAAAAACGTTAAAGAAGCGGTTGGCGGGGTTGCGAGCAATATAACTTATTACTTAAGGATGCTAAAAGACCAAGTAACTGTTATCGGCTCTGTTGGAAACGACGTTTGGGGGAAGAAAATAATCGACAAGCTAAGAATTATCGGCGCTGATGTTTCTGAAATAAAGATGATAGATGGGATACCAACAGGTTTTCTTGTAATAATTGTTGATCAAAACAGAGAAAGAACAATGATAGGCAGCAGGGGCTCGAATGAAAAGCTTTTTGTAACGGCTGAAAAACTTTTGAGGCTTAAACCGGATTGGATTCACATTTCAGGCTACACCATTCTAAACAGGAAAGGAAAGGAGACCATAAGGAATGTACAAAAAGCCGCAACTGAGCTTGGCGTCCATTATTCTGTTGACCTTGAAGGAATAGGCTCAAAAAACGTCAGCCTATCTTTACCTTCAGCTGTAGTTTTTTGCAATGAAGGTTCATGTAGCGAAAAAAGCAGACAAGACGCAAGCATAACAGTAATAAAGGCAGGCTCAAACGGATGTTACAGATTATACAACGGCGAAGTAGTTCAGCACAGAACTTTAAAGGTAAAACTTAGGGACACAACAGCTGCTGGTGATGCCTTCAATGCCGCTTTTATCCACGCTTACTGGAAAACCAAAAAAGTTGATGTTGCATGCGAATTTGCAAACAGAGTGGCCGCATTTAAAGTTACAAAGAGCGGTAACATGGTTAAAATCCCACCGGATCTTATAAAAGATTTTGACGCGCTCTAGATTCAGCGAGCTGAATCAACGCGGGATAAGTCCAAATGTAAACTAGGGCTGAGAGCTGTTATGCGTTTTTAAAAACATTTTAAACGTCTAAAACTGAGGCAACATTACAAAGGTTGATACAGCGCGCTGTTGGGCGTTTCAAAAAGAACTTTTGAACAAAGACCCCAGCATGCAGGCGCTCATCTGTCCAGTATCGCTAAAAATCTAAAAACCATATGATTCGGAAAAAATTATATTTGGTTTTCGATCATATATAGGTGTGAAGGAGCCAACAATAACGCTCACGCTCGCAAGCGACATACAGAAAAGGGAAGAAATTTCGAAAAGGCTGCTCAAGTTTGGCAGAGTTAAGATAATAGAGAAATACTCTAACGCTCCAAAAGAAATCGAGGAAGCCGCCAGCTTTGTTATCAACGTAGCTGAAAGAGCGGAGATCAGGCCAGAATTAGGATATACAGAGATCATAGAAGGAAAAACGATAAAGAGGTTTGAATTTAAAGGTTCAAACCTTGGCGAAATTTTGAACGACATCAAAAATAAGGTTATGGGCGCTGCTTACGAGCTGAATGAAAAGTTGCAGGAGTTCGAAAAGACAGAATCTGAGCTCACAAATCTGAAGAATGAATACTCTAAGCTCCTGCCCTTTAAGGGCATAAAAACCGATCTTACATTTATAAGTAGTTTAAAAAGGTTCGTAGTCAAGTTTTATACTTCTAAGGAACCTGTTGATTTCGAATGCTGTCCGAGCGCTGTTGTACAGAGGGACAAAAACGAATACCTTATAGTAGTTTACGCTGAGTCTGAAAAAGCAAAAGAAATAGAACAGACAGCTTATGCAAAGGGTTTAGTTGAACTGCAGCCGCCGGCTGGATCCCCAGAGGATATGCTTAACTCGCTTTCTAAAAAAATATCTGAATTGCAGAACAGGTTTACAGCACTTAGCGAGGATGTATTGAATTTAAAAATAGCCCTTGAAAACGAAATAAACGCGGCTCTTGAATCCCTTCAGGTTCTTAAGGAAGTTTCTGAAATAGGAAGGCCTGCAGGCAGGTTTATAATCTCAAAGGTCGAGATACTCAGGTCTGACCTTCGCAGGTTCTATGAAACATTTAAAGACATAGCGATAATAGGGGGGCTTTCAGACGCGGATGAAGTTGAGCTCAAAAACCCTATATACATGAAAAACTTCGATCCGCTTACAGAAACCCAGGGAGTTCCGGGAAGATACGAGATTGACCCTACGCCGATAATATCTATAGTTTTTCCTTTCTTCTTTGGTTTTATGTTTCCGGATGCAGGTCAGGGACTTATACTTTTAGCTCTGGGGCTTCTGATATATTTGAGGGGATGGAAAAACAAGAGGAAATGGGGAGCAATGCTTGCTTCCTTTGGAGCATCGGCAACAATCATGGGGCTGCTCGCTGGCGAATTTTTTGGCTTTGACGCATCTGCAATACCCTTTGCAGGGTCTTTCCTAGAGAGGCTTGCAGTCCTGAAATCTTTCAGCTCTTTAACAACCGGCGCAATACTCACCATGCTATCCGTCGCCATACTGATAGGCATATTTCACCTCACTTCAGGATATTTCTTGGACTTTAAACAGACGCTTAAAAAAGATAAAAAAGAAGCGCTCCTCGAAAAGCTTCCTGTACTGATAGCCTATATCGGGGCTGTTTTCATAGGCCTGAGCATAATAGGAGGTAACTATTCGTTCAACCTGTTTGCAGGAAGGGCCGCGCTCATCAACGTCCCGAACAGGATACTGAGCTCTGTAACTGTTCCAGTTACAGCAGCTTCCATATTTCTTTTCCTGTTTTACACTGTAAGGAGAGAAAATCCGCTCGACGCTTCAATACAGTTCATGTTCATAGTAATAGAGTTCCTTGCCAATACGATAAGCTACAGCAGGCTTGCAATACTTTTCCTGGTTCACATAGTGCTGATGAAAACGCTCAACGCAACGGTCGCAATGGGAGCTGTCTCATGGCCGTTGCTTATATTCGGAAACCTTGGAATAATGGCCCTTGAGGGGCTGATAGTTTACATTCAATCTCTGAGGCTTCACGTCTATGAATGGTTCACAAAGTTCTACCTTGGAAACGGGAGCAGGTTTAGATCGGTAACTGATACCTTAACCCATGCCTCGATCTATTTAACGTAATATTATTATAATGATATTATTATGTTAACGGTCTCTAGCTTCTCTTCGTTTAGCTTATACGCTTGCAATTTAAGATCCGTCATCGATACTATTATCCACACGTATGGATTTAACTTCATGTACTTGATGTCTGTTGCTGAAGGAACAGGTAGACCTTGGTGACTGTGAGCAATGGCCACGATTTCCATCCCATTTTCTTCAGCCTTTTTATATACGTTTAAAAGATCTTCAGGATCAACGTAAAACTCTGAGGCAGAATTAAGGGAATTTTTAACGTTTATGATTTCTCTGGCATCGTAAACGCCATTTTTTTCATACCCTAGAATAAATGAAACGGCTTCGATTGGCTTATTTTTGGATACGTTGCTTAAGATTTCGTCCAGTATCTTCCTCGGTATTTTTATTATCAATATCAATTTTTATGTTAACATAAGAAAAATTAAAAGTTTTTCATTATCAATGTTGCAATTTTATTCCTGAGACCGTATGGCGATATGAACTGTCAGAACTTTGCACTTTCGGGAATAATATGTCTTAGATAAATTATTTATCTTTCTAAAGCGTATTTTTAACGGTTTCTAGCAAATAAGCACGTAAACCGTAAATATTCAGAACAATAAGCAAAACGTATGAGAAACCCGGTCGATATCCTGACCACCCCAGGGTATGTTTCTCTGATTGAAGGTCCTCCAGGGATAGGTAAGACCTTCTTGGCTCTCAAGGCGTGTTCTTTAAGGGACAAGT
>CAYFFZ010000043.1:0-8176 GCA_964342655.1 uncultured Nitrososphaerales archaeon | reverse complement strand
CCTGGAGAGCCTGTGGCCGTACTCGGCCTTGTGGGTTCAAATCCCACCCCCGGCGAATTCTTTGTAAATCATAATTTTGATTTTATTACTTTTACTATTTCAGGAAGTATAGATTCTACCCTTCCCCTGATTATGACATCAGCCAGTTCATCTTCTTCAGTCGGGCCTTCGTTTATTATAATCAGCTTTGCGCCCTTCATCTTAGCGTACAGAGGAAGCTGATTTGCTGGAGAAACAGAAAGGGAAGTACCAATTGCAAGAAAAACATCTGAAGCCTTAGATAGTTCTACAGCTTTTGTAATAACTTCTTGGTTTAGAGGCTCACCAAAAAATATGATATCCGGTTTTAAAAGGCCACCACAGCTTGAACAAACAGGACTTTTTCCGGTAAAATTTTTTATCACCTCTTTTAGCGCATAACTTTTTCCGCATTTGATGCAGACCGCCCTTTCTAGATTTCCATGTAACTCTATAACGTTATGGGAACCAGCCTTTTGGTGGAGACCATCAATGTTTTGAGTCATTACGCCGCACAGCAACTTCATATTCTCAAGTTCGGCAATGGCCAGATGTGCATCGTTAGGTTTGATTTCTTCTCTCAACGCGAAGTTATTTACGAAAAGGCTCCAAACTTCGTCTGGGTTGTTCATAAAATAATTTATTTCAAACTTCTCTGGATCTATAGTTTTCCATATGCCCTGCGGTCCTCTAAAATCCCTTATTCCGCTTGCGGTGCTTATTCCGGCCCCAGTTAAGGCTACAGTGCACCTGCTTTTCAAAATCTCTTCAGCTACCTGTTCTACGCTCATTATGATCTGATAAATTATATTTTTCAGATTTAACCTTTAAATTGTTTTATTTTTTAAACATCTTTATAGCTTATAGAAAAGCGTTGTATTAATCATTAGCATAAACATAAAATATGTAAAAGTATTTAACCATAACAGCTGATCTTTTTTTAGAGCGGGGGTCGCCTAGCCTGGTCAATGGCGCGAGGCTCAGAACCTCGTCCCGTTGGGGTACGTGGGTTCAAATCCCACCCCCCGCATGAATCAGCAGTATGAAAATAATTGATGTCGATGAAAAAGAAAAGATGATAAAAATTAGAGTCGATAACGAAGATGACCTATGGGAGGTTTATAATGTCCTTTACAAGAACGACATAGTAATAGGTAAAACCACTCGCGAGGTAAAAACCACAACTTCAAGCTGGCGAAGACCAGTAACTCTGACGATTTTGGTTGAATGGGCTGAGATGCAACCTATGACGAACAGACTGAGGATCCATGGGACTGTTATAGAAGGTCCTGAAGATTTGGACGTAAAAGGCAAACACCACACGATAAACCTTGAACCGGGAAGCATAATAACGATTGTAAAGAAGGAAAGCTGGAACGATCTCGATTTAAATAGGCTGAAAGAAGCTGAAAAAAGGACATACATAAATGCCCTGATAGCTTCAATAGACAGCGAGGATTTTGCTGTTGCGCGTTTAACGAATTCCGGGTTACAGGTAATTTATGAAGAAAAGCTAGATTTAAGGCTCAAAAACAAAGATCTTTCGCAAGAATCAGAAAAAAGGGAGCTTGAAAAAGTCGTAAAATCCTTGAGAAGGCTTTTCGAAGATCTCAAACCAAACATAGTTGCGATTTCAGGGCCATCAATATATTTGGAAAAGCTGTTAAACGCGCTAAAAGATAGTGTTAAAGATATAAAGATCGTAGCTGTAGACACTTCATACGGAGGTTCAGCTGGTCTCAGAGAAGCTTTAAAAAAAGACGCTCTTAAGGAGGCCTTGAAGGCCAGCGAAACGTTGCAAGAGCAAGAACTTATGGAGAAGTTCATGTACATGATCGGAAAAGATCTGCCTGTAGTTTATGGTCTCGGACCTGTTGAGGATGCAGCTCTTAGAGGGGCCGTGGATACGCTCCTCATAGACAGGGAAATCATGAACGACCCAGAAACAAGGTCTAAAATAGTGAAAATAGTGGAAATGGTATTGGCAACAAAAGGAAAGGTAAAAGTTTTTACAACAAACCAAGAAGCAAGGTTCTGGCTAAAAAACATAGGTGGCATAGCGGCTATGCTCAGATATAAAATATTTTAGATGTCCTGTAAATCTTTTAAACGAGATTAAGTTTCATCATTCGCTGTCTTTATAGGCGATTATTTGTATTCAATCAAGTTTATTATCTTGTAATTCTTTAATCTCTCTTTTCCTTTTAAATAATCCAGAACAACGATATAAACTAAAGCCGATACTTTCCCTTTTAGCTTTTCAACTAAGTTTATAGCCGCAAGGCTTGTCCCACCCGTCGCCAAAAGGTCATCGACTATTGCTACCTTTTCACCGGGCTTTATAGAGTCCTCATGTATTTCAATTGTTTCCTTTCCGTACTCAAGCTCATACGTCACGCTTATTTTTTTCCATGGCAGTTTGCCGCTTTTCCTTATAGGCGCAAATCCCACTTTAAGCATTTTTGCTAGAGGTGCGCCAACTATGAAACCCCTCGCTTCGATAGCAGCTATTTTGTCCAGATTGAGCGTTTTAAGCTCATCATAAAGCCTATCTATAGTATAGCTGAAAGCTTCCGCATTTGAAAAAAGCGGGGTTAGATCCCTGAATATTACGCCCTTAACGGGGTAGTCTGGGATATCCCTTATAAATTTTTTTAGATCTTCGTTGTTTGCTATCACTCCTTAATTAAGAAACATTTTTTATTTAAGTTTATTTGAGCGCGTCGTTTAGTTCTTTATTAAACTTCGTTATGTTTATCCAGTGAGAACCGAACCAGTAGACCTTACCACAGTTTGTGCAAACATAAAACTCTTTGTACCTTGATTTTGCTTTCTGAGGTATATCGTTGCTGTTTTTCGCTTCGCCTTCGTCCATCTTCCTAAGCTTACCGTTACAAACCGTGCATCTTACAGCTCTTAGCTTTGGCTTTAAACTAAGCTCTTTGAAGATATCGCTCAGAGCGTAAACCTCATCTTCTGGGCGTTCAACAAATATGGCGTCCCTGCCCTCATTAACGCATCTTTTGTAAAGTTCTCTGTCGCACGTAAGCAGGATCCTTTCCCTAAAGTTTTTCAGAAGACCCTCGTCGTCCCCATTTTTATAGTAAATCGTGTCAAATCCAAACAGTCTAAGCTTTCTAGCAACATTCCCAAGCATTGAATCCGCTATAAATTTTATTTTTCCATTTTTATGGCTTATCTTTTTAAGGCTCAACATGCATTAAAACGATTTAAAAGCGATCTTTTCATGCTTTGCCGAACAGCTCGTCTCGGCATTCTTCGCATAAAAACTTCCCATCCACCTCTAGCAGAAAATCGGACCATTCCCCGCAATTATCACAATACCCGGAAATGTATTTTTTAGTGCCCGCTCCCTTGTAACTCTTTAGCTGGTATTTTTCAGACGCTATCTCCATAATTTCTGGGAAAAGCCCTATGATGTCAGTCATCGATATTATGCCCACGAGTTCTTCCTTGTACATGACTCCAAGCCTCTTTACGTTATATTTGTTCATGATCTTAGCGGCATCTATTAGAGAGTTTTCGGCTTTAACGGTTATAAGCGGTGCGCTCATTACTTCAGAAACTTTAACGGAAGAAGGTATGAGGTCCTTGCTCACCACCTTTTTTATTATGTCACCCTCAGTAAGAATTCCTACGGGCACATTTTTTTCCATGACTACAGCGCTTCCAACTTTAGCTTCGCTCATCCTCTTTGCTGCTTCGAGCACTGAATCGTTAGGGGATACAGTAACAACCGGTGAACTCATAACTTCTCTAACTTTAACGTTAAGCGAAATGCTGTGTTCGAACGCCATTACATTTTAAACTAACTTTAAGCCCCTTTTATATTTTACTAAAAACGTTTAGAAGCGATTGATCATTATCGAGGTTTCTCTTTAAAGACGTTTAGCAGCATTTCTTTTATGTCCTGTTCGGGAGGTTCATACGGCTCTAAGAATTTTTGCAGAGCTTCCCAGCTTATCTTTGCCTTGTTAGCCCATTTAAACTTCTTCCTTAAAGACGAACTGTATATCTTTTCAGGAGGCAGATTGACCTTTCTTGCCCAAGCTATGACAACCCTTGGGTCAATGTAGTTTTTGAGCGATGTGTTTAGGTTATAGTCTCTTATCATCTTTTGAATCTGGATCTGGGTTTCAAGTTTTCTTATCTTCTTAATGTATGAATCGGGCAAAGTTTTCTTAGCTTTTGTCAGCATTTCGTAGAGCTCGCCCATTTTTTTCTCAAGAGATTCCCTATAGTTCGCTGGAGGCGTTCTCTTGTGATTAAGCCTTATTGCCGTCATCAGATTGGCAACTTTTACGTGATACAGAGCATCATCTTCTTCCTCAATTTTATCTTTAACGTTGTTGAGGTAAGAATAAAACGTAAGGGTGCCATGATAAGTCCTGAAAACCTTCGCTGTCAGGCCTGGCACAGCTTTACTCAGAAACCTGTTTACTGCCCTTGAATTTATGCCTTCAAATATCTGCCCGCTCTTTGATTTCTCGATGAAGTACCTTAGATTTTTGAGAAATATTTCAGGAGGATTCATTATCTTCTTTTCCCAAAGCACGCTGTCCTTGCCTAAAAACTTGAATTTAACCTCGTTACCTTCAATAAACACGTGCTCTTTTCTAAGTGTCGTCGCGCCAACTGTATCAGCTTCGTCTTTATCCTTTTCGTCCCCCACCCTCATGCAGAGAGTATCTATCAGGTATGCAACCGTAGCTATCTTCCTTGTCTTTATGCTTCTTGATTTCATCCCGTTTATTATAAGCTTCCTGATCTTCGATATCTTTTTGCCGAGATAGAGGGCCGAATCGTATTTGTCTTTGTTTCTTCTCTGCATAAGGTGCACTGATTCATGGAACCAGACGTACTTTTCCTTTCCTGTGAGCTTGTCTTTCCAGTAAGCAACCCACAGCACGTCTGGACGGTGTACTATAGCTTTCCAGCTTCCTGGAGGCCTTGGCGCATCTTTGCTAAGGTTCAGAACTATGTCCTTCTTCAAAACCTGAGGTTTCCATCTACCTCTCAACGGATGGTTTCCTCTCCCGACAAATATTCCGGGTTCTTCAACCCTCCAGGCAGAAAGCTGAACCTGTTTTCCATCGAGTAAAGCGAACGAGTACTTTTTCTTCAGCTCCTCTTTAGCCTTCCTTTCCTTCTTTTTTTCTTCTTTGCTTTTCTCCTTATTTTTAGCTTTTTGCAGTTCAAGTTCTTTTTTGAACTCCGAAAAATCCATGTTCCTTACGCTGTATGATCTTAGCTCAGGCGGAAGCCTTTTTTTAAAGTCCTTTTCAAAATTCTTTATGAACACGTCGTCGTTTATGAACTTATCCATTTTTGCAGCAAAATGAAGCGCCATCAGCTCGGCTTCATCCTTTAAATAATACTTTTTACCGTCGACTATCAGAGGTATCCCTTTTGATTTATACGGTTCTGGCACATAGATGCCGTTATGAACGAGCGATGACCAGTTTTTATCTACCATCTGATGGTCTCCTTGCTGCATAAGATAAGATTTAAAACTTGCTATTGCTTAAAAGCTTTATCTGCATTTCTGCATTTTATCATAAAAATACCCAGTTTCTGTTCAGAGCAGTCCAGATATTATTTCTTCTGCTTTGGCTACAGGATTTTGATCTTTCATAACAGCGCTAGCAAGACCAACGCCTGCTGCCCCGAGTTCTACGGACCTTTTAGAATCTTCTCTGTTGCTTATTCCAGCACCAACTAGCAGCTTCCCTCCAACCTTGTTGATCTCTTCCACAGATTTTATGATAACTTCTGGCTTTGCTCTCGACACGGAAATGCCGGTACCTATCAATTCAGGGGGTTCTACCAGAACGTATGTAGGGGCTAGCATAGCTGCTGGCCCAACGAGTTCATGCCTATCTACGCAGACCAATGATTCAAGCCCCTCCGATTGCAAAATCTTAAGCGATTCTGCAAGCTCATCAAACCTGACTTTCTTTTCGCTGTGGTTTATCATGCTGCCTTTTGCGCCGGCCTCCTTTATCATGCCGGCAGTTATATGGCCTGTATAAGCGCCTTCCTTAACTGGGTCAACGTGCTGCGCGTAAACTTTTACTCTTTTTACGTTTTTTGATATCCGTTCAATCATCGTTGCCGGTACTGCGATTATTAATTCTATGTCCTTGTATTTATCTGCAAGCTGATCGATCTGTTGTGAGAGCGTTACTGCCTTTTCCCCGTAGCTGTTTGAATATGCTTTAAAGTTTAACAAAAAAGTCCTTTTAGAGCTCATTTCTAATCTCCAAGATCTTTGAGCTGTTTTTTAGAGAAAAGTTTTTCCTTCAGCTCCTTCTCGAACTCGGGATCATTTCTTCTCAACCATTCGATGAGAAGAGCAGCGTGCTCTTTTTCATCGTCCCTGTTGTGCGATAGGACTTCTTTTAACGTTGGGTCATCGGTAGCGCTCACCCTTTCATCATAAAACATTATTGCCTCAAGCTCTTCAATCAAAGATTGCCTTGCCCTGCTTAGGTCTGCAACTTTTTTGCTTATGTGCTCAACGTCTTCATACCTTGGCATATAACATAATGGTAACAGGAAGTATTAAAACGTGTCTGAGCGCTATTTCGAGCTTTATTTAAAAACGTTTTCAGCAACGTTAATAACAGCCTTTAAGAATTTATTGCCATGCCTCTGCACATAAAAGCTAAAAAGGAAGATATAGCTGAAAGGGTTTTGCTTGCGGGCGACCCCGACAGAGTGAAGATGCTTTCTGGCATGCTTGAAAACGTTAAGCTTGTAAATGAAAACCGGGGTTACATAACCTATTCTGGGAAATACGGCGGTGAAAGGGTAACGATCGCATGCCACGGAATTGGAGGTCCATCTATAGCTATAGTAGTTGAAGAGCTTTTTTCGCTTGGAGCAAGAGCCATGATCAGGTTCGGCACTGTAGGGGGACTAGAAGAAGATATGAATTACGGGGATCTTGTAATAGCCACGGGCGCTTTTGGGCCTGTGGGCAGCACTATATGGCAATACTCTAGGGAAATACCTCTGCCGACATCGCCCTCTTTTGACGTTGTAGAAATACTTTCTCAGGAAGTTAATAAAAAGGGTTTAAAGCACTACCTTGGTCCGGTTTATTCAGACGACGCCTTTTATGCAGAAGGCGATGAGTACGTTAACAAGTTAAAGGGTCTTGGATACATAGGAGTTGAAATGGAAGCTTACACTCTTTTCGGCCTTGCAAACCTCAGAGGGTTTAAATCAGGAGCTTTATTCATGGTAAGCAACAACTTGGTTAAAAAGAATCAACTTTTAAGCGCTGCAGAGCTGAAGGATTATTTGGAAAGAGCGGCCCGTGTTGCCCTTGATTCTCTGGTAAAGGTGCAGGTCTGAACTAAAAGAGGCGATTCTGTTTGCTATACTGATTGTAATTTTTACGAAGCAGCGTCAAAGCTTCTATAAATTATTTGGGAAAAATATAAAAGGATTTCTAATGTGTAATTACATGAGGGTTAATGTCAGAATCGAATACGGTTACGTTAAAGGTAATGGAAGCTTATACGAGAGACGTTGGTAGAGGCGTCGCTAGGGTTGATTATGAAGTTATGGATATGCTCAACCTGCAGAGCGGCGACGTCATAGAGATTAAGGGTAAAAGAAGGACCGTTGCAAAGGTTCTTCCTTTGTATCCAACAGATGAAGGAAGGGGTATAATAAGGATAGATGGCCTTATAAGGTCCAACGCTGGGGTTGCAATTGGAGATAATGTAACTATAAGAAAAGTTAAAGCTGTTCCTGCTGAAAGGATCATAATTTCTCCGATGGAAGAAGTCCCATATATAGATGAGAGGTACATAACTGACGCCCTGGAAGGGCTTCCTGTCGTCAAAGGCGATAACATAATAGTTCCTTATTTTGGGGGCAGAATAACGTTTAACGTTATACAAACGTCGCCAGCTAACGCTGAAGCAGTTATAATAAACCAAAAGACAGTTATAGAAAGGACTGGAAGGGGGCAGGGACTAAAGGGCGTCCCTCGCGTAACATATGAGGACATAGGAGGACTAAAGGACGAAATACAGAAAATCAGGGAAATGGTAGAGTTGCCGCTGAGGCACCCTGAGCTCTTTGAAAGGTTAGGAATTGAACCGCCAAAAGGAGTTTTGCT